>JBFXIU010000025.1:0-24345 GCA_050175615.1 Porticoccaceae bacterium
CTGAATGATGCTGCCGCCGTCTTCGAGGATGTCGATTTGCCGCTCAACTTCCAGGGCAATGGCCTCTTCCATAAACTTGAAGGAATTGTGGTTTTTGGTTTCAGTGCGGGTGCCCAGGGGCTGGCCGGGCTTGCGCACGGAAATATTGACATCAAAGCGCATCGAGCCCTGGGACATATTGCCGTCGCAAATTCCCAAAGAGGTGACAATGGAGTGAAGTTTTTTGGCAAATGCCACCGCTTCCTCGGCATTGCTCATATCCGGTTCGGAAACGATTTCGATCAGCGGCGTACCGGCGCGGTTCAAGTCGATACCGGACATGCCTCGACCCATGTCATCAAAAAAGGTTTCGTGGAGTGATTTGCCCGCATCCTCTTCCAGGTGAGCGTGGTGGATACGCACTTTTTTGTGGCTGCCGTCCTTGAGCTGAATGTCCACCCAGCCCGGGCCGACGATGGGCTTTTCCAGTTGAGTGGTCTGGTAGCCTTTGGGCAGATCGGGATAAAAGTAGTTCTTGCGCTCAAACACCGAGGTTTTGCCAATGTCGGCGTTAACGGCGAGGCCGAACATAATGGCGTAGCGAAAGGCCTGTTCGTTGGCCACCGGCAGGGTGCCGGGCATGGCGAGGTCGACGGCGCTGGCCTGGGTATTGGGTTCGGCGCCAAAGGCGGTGCTGGCGCCGGAAAAAATTTTCGAGCGCGTGGCCAGCTGGACGTGAACTTCAAGGCCGATAACAGTTTCCCAACTCATGCGATGCCCTCCGGTGTTTTGTCGTGCCAGTCGGTAACCTGCTGAAATCTATGCGCGGCATTGAGCATGCGCACTTCATCGAAGTAGTTGCCGACAATTTGCAGTCCCACGGGTTTGTTATCGACAAAGCCGCAGGGAATGGACATGCCCGGCAGTCCCGCCAGGTTGGTGGAAATGGTGTAAATATCCTCCAGATACATGGCCACCGGGTTGTCGCCTTTGGCGCCAAATTCAAAGGCCGGATTGGGGCAGGTGGGGCCGAGGATAAGATCCACCTCTTCAAAGGCGCTGACAAAGTCCTGCTTGATCAGGCGGCGCACCTGCTGCGCCTTGTTGTAGTAGGCGTCGTAGTAACCGGCGGACAAACAGTAGGCGCCCACCAGAATGCGGCGCTTGACTTCCTCGCCAAAGCCCTCGGCGCGGCTGCGCATATAGAGATCATTGAGATCCCTGGGATTGTCACAGCGGTAGCCGTAACGCACGCCGTCAAAGCGGGACAGGTTGGCGGAGGCTTCCGCCGGGGCGATGACGTAGTAGGCGGGCACCGACAGGCCAGAGTGGGGCAGGGAAATCTCTTTAAGGGTAGCGCCCAGTTTTTCATATTCCCTGAGCGCTTCTTCAACCGCTTTGGCGGTGCCGGGATTGAGGCCGTCGCCGAAATATTCCTTGGGCACGCCAATGCGCAGCCCTTCCAGGCTGTTATTGAGAGTGGCGCTGTAATCCGGCACCTCCAGTTCCAGGCAGGTGGAGTCCTTGCTGTCAAAGCTCGCCATCACATTCATCATCAGCGCCAGGTCTTCAGCGGTTCTCGCCAGGGGGCCGCCCTGGTCGAGGCTGGAGGCAAAGGCGATCATGCCCCAGCGGGACACTCGGCCATAGGTGGGCTTCAAGCCGGAAATGCCGCAGAGAGCGGCGGGCTGGCGAATGGAGCCGCCGGTATCCGTGGCCGTTGCCGCCGGCGTCAGGCGGGCGGCAACGGCGGCGGCGGAACCCCCGGAAGAACCACCGGGCACGGTGTTGATATCCCAGGGGTTTTTTACCGGGCCATACCAGCTGGTTTCATTGGACGAGCCCATGGCAAATTCGTCCATATTGGTTTTGCCGAGCACCACGGCGCCTGAGCTGATGAAATTCTCCACCACTGTGGCGTTATAAGGGGGCACAAAATTGTCGAGCATTCTGGAGGCGCAACTGGTGCGCACTCCCTGGGTGCAAAAGATGTCCTTGTGGGCGATGGGCACGCCGCACAGCGGATGAACCCCGTCGCCAGTGGAGCGCTTGGCGTCGGCCGCCGCTGCGGTTTTCAATGCCTGGTCGGCAGTGACGGTAATAAAACTGTTGTAGGTGCTGTCCAGCTTTTCAATGCGGGCAAGAAAATGCTGAGTAAGCTCAACACTGGAGAACTCGCCACTGGCAAGTCCGGCGCTCAATTCCGCGAGGGTTTTGTTGTGCATATCAGTGGATGTCCTTATGGGTCAGGATTGATGAATCCCGAATTCATTCAATAACCTTGGGCACCAGATAGAGCCCGTTTTCGGTGGCGGGCGCGATGGCCTGAAAGGCGTCGCGCTGGTTGATTTCGGTGACTTCATCGGCGCGCAGGCGCTGAACAGCGTCCAGGGGGTGAGCCATGGGCTTGACGCCATCGGTGTTTGCAGCCTGGAGTTGATCCACCAGGTTGAGCACATTGGCAATACTGTTGGTGGTAACTGTGATCTGATCCTCGGTTATTTGAATACGCGCCAGTTGGGCGAGTTTTTCAATGTCCGCTCGTTCAATAGTCATGGTATGATTCCCGTTTTTTAGCAGGGTCAGTTGGCGCTGAAGAGGCACTCTAAGGGACTCTCTCGAAGAACTCCCTCGAAGGACTCTTTAGGAAGCACTTTCCGGCAGGGGCGTAAAGGTAGCACATTTGCTGCTTGCCCTGAATCCCCTCCATTGTTAGAGTCGCCGCATTCCGGGCGTGTGCCAGTCACAGGTTGCCCGATAACTGCCAATAGCAATGCCGGAGAAAGCCAGACTCTGCCGGTATTCAGACGGGATTATCAAGTCAATGTTGAAAAAGCTGCGCGGTTTGTTTTCCAACGATCTCTCCATCGACCTGGGGACGGCGAATACGCTGATCTTTATACGAGACAAGGGCATCGTGCTCAATGAGCCCTCCGTTGTCGCCATTCGTCACCACCAGGGGCAAAAAATTGTCGAGGCGGTGGGCGTTGAAGCCAAGCGCATGCTCGGCCGTACCCCCGGCAACATCACCGCCATTCGACCCCTTAAAGATGGGGTCATTGCTGATTTTCAGGTCACTGAAAAGATGTTGCAGCATTTTATCAAGAAAGTGCATTCAACCAAGTTTATTCCGCCAAGCCCCAGGGTGTTGATCTGTGTGCCCTGCATGGCCACAGAAGTGGAAAAACGTGCCATTCGCGAGTCTGCCTATTATGCCGGCGCCCGCGAGGTTTACCTGATTGAAGAGCCCATGGCTGCGGCCATAGGTGCCGGGCTGCCGGTATCGGAAGCCTGCGGCTCCATGGTGGTGGATATCGGCGGTGGCACCACCGAGATTGCCCTGCTGTCCCTCAACGGCGTGGTCTTTTCCGACTCAGTTCGCGTCGGTGGCGACCGCTTTGACGAAGCCATTGTCAATTTTGTGCGCCGCAAATACGGCAGCGTCATCGGCGAAACCACCGCTGAGCGCATCAAAATGGAAATTGGCAGCGCCTACCCCGGCACCGAGGTGCGCGAGATCGATGTTCGCGGTCGCAATCTCGCCGAAGGGGTGCCGAAAAGTTTTACCATCAACAGCGACGAAGTGCTTGAAGCCCTGCAGGAACCCCTGGCCGCCATTGTCCAGTCACTCAAGCGGGTGCTGGAGCAGTCGCCACCGGAACTGGCCTCGGATATTGCCGAGACCGGCATTGTTCTCACCGGCGGCGGCGCCTTGCTGCGGGATCTGGATCGTTTGCTCACCCATGAAACCGGCCTGCCGGTCATCGTCGCCGACGAGCCGCTGACCTGTGTTGCCAAGGGGGGCGGCAAAGCCCTGGATTTGATGGACAAGCGCCGCTTGAATGTCACCTGAACAACCACCTTTAAGCCCTAACGGGAGAAAATTAACGCTTTAAGGGAGTCTGACAATCAAACGAATTTTTGCCTCTGCGCCCCTGTCAGCGATGAAGCTACTCATCCTTGGAGCCGTTGCGCTGGTGCTGCTGGCAATGGATTCTCTGACCACCTGGCTGGATCCTGTTACATCGCGTATTTCCCAGGCGTCGCTGCCCCTGCAATGGCTGACCAGCCTTCCCGACCGCATTGGCGAATGGAGCGATGAGGCGCTGATGTTGCGGGTTGAGCTGGAAGAGGAAAACAGTTTTCTGCGCCAGGAACTGCTTGTTTACAAGGGGCAATTGCAGCGGATGGCGGCGATTTCTGCGGAAAACACCCGCCTGCGCAATCTTCTCAACGCCACGGAAATGCTCAGCGATAAGGTGCTGGTCGCCGAGCTTATCGGCGTTTCCACCGACCCCCTCAATCACAGCATCGTCATCAACCGCGGCACCGCCGACGGCGCCTATGTCGGTCAGCCGGTTCTCGATGAAAAAGGCCTGATGGGGCAAGTGGTGGAGGTTCGCCAGCACAACAGCAAGGTGCTGCTGGTTACCGACGATGTTCACGCCCTTCCTGTGCAGGTGATTCGCAACGGTGTTCGCGCCATTGCCGAGGGCACTGGCGATTTTCGCCGCCTCAGCCTGCGTTATGTGTCGCCCACGGTGGATATCAAGGAGGAGGATGTGCTGGTGAGCTCCGGCCTCGGCGGTCGTTTTCCGTCAGGCTATCCAGTGGGTACGGTTATTGGTGTCTACCGGGATCCCGGCCAGCCTTTTATGACGGTGGATGTGGAACCGGCAGCGAATATCGAACGCAGTCGCCACTTGCTGCTGGTGTTTTCAGAGATCAAAAACTTCCCCTCCAGCACGGATCAAACAGAAGATGAATTCACCTCCGCCGACGATGTAGAGCGCGATCAGTCGGCGCAGAGTCCGCCCCCCGAGCCTGATAGGGCGACGCCGTCAACCGAGTCTTCACTGGACAATGATGGGTAGCTGTTGATGGTTCGACCCTTTAGTTCCATTGTTTTTATTCTTAGCCTGCTGATTGCCTACAGCCTGTATTTTTATCCTCTGCGCGGCGAAATGACCTATTGGCGACCCATGTTTGTTTTTCTGGTGGTGATTTTCTGGTTGCAAGCTGAACCCCATGTTCTCGGCGTGGGTTTTGCCTGGTTGGCGGGCCTGGCGCTGGATGTGCTTTCAGGAGGGGCGTTGGGGCAGCACGCCCTCGCCATGGCGGTTATTGCCTATCTGCTACAATTGGCAGGACAGCGTAATTTTTCTCTGTGGTATCAGATGATGGTGGTGACGGCTTTGACGCTGTTTTATCAGCTGGTGACGATTGTCGTCAGCCTGCTGGCGGGCAAAGCGGCTGACAACTGGTTTATGCTCTATCCGGTAGTGAGTACGGTTTTTCTCTGGCCCTTTGTTACTATGGTGCTGTGGAAACTATACAAAACAGAGTAATGTTAAAAGCCCCGGGTCATTGATGTCATGGTAACTGCAGATTTTATTCTCGCCTCTGCCTCACCCCGTCGCGCCGAATTGTTGCGCCAGATCGGAGCCCGCTTTCTGTGTTGCCCCGCAGATGTGGATGAAACCCCTATTCCTGGCGAGGCTCCCCGCGATTATGTCCTGCGTCTGGCATTGACCAAAGCCGGCGCGGTTTTGGCGATGAATAACCCAGATGCCGACAGCCTGCCAGTTTTGGCTGCAGATACCACGGTGGCGATTGATGGTCAGCTGCTCGGCAAGCCGGAAAATGAGGAGCAGGCAGTGGCGATGCTGATGTCGCTCTCCGGTCGCAGTCACCGGGTTTTCACGGCGGTGGCTGTGGTCAGTAGTGAACGCTCAGTATGGCGTATCACCGACACCAGCGTCACCTTCGCGGCGCTTGATGAGCAACAGTGTCGCCGCTACTGGCAGACCGGTGAACCTCGCGACAAAGCCGGAGCCTACGCCATACAGGGGCTGGGAGCGGTGTTTGTGGAAAAAATTGCCGGCAGTTATTCCGGTGTGGTGGGGCTGCCTTTGGCGGAAACCCGGGAACTGTTAGCCTTGTTTGGCGTCTCCTGTTGGCACAGGGACGGCCATTGAAACCCCTATGGAAGAGATTGCCAATGACCCGGAAAAAAACGCCATGACACCAATGAGTGCAGAGCTTCTTGTTAACTTTACGCCAATGGAAACCCGAGTGGCTCTGGTGGAAAACGGCGTTGTCCAGGAAGTGGCTGTGGAGCGCTCCCAACGCCGCGGTATTGTTGGCAATATCTACAAAGGCAAGGTCATTCGCGTACTTCCGGGGATGCAGGCGGCATTTGTCAACATAGGTCTTGAAAAAGCCGGTTTTCTCCACGCCGACGATGTTCGCCCCACGGCGGAATTTGGCAATAATGTGGCGACGCCGGATATTCGCCAGCTGCTTCGCGAAGGCCAGAAAATAGTGGTTCAGGTGATTAAGGATCCTATAGGCACCAAGGGCGCCAGACTGACCGCCCAGCTATCGGTCTCTTCCCGGTATTTGGTTTACATGCCCGGTATCGACCATATCGGAATTTCTCAACGCCTTGATTCTGAGGACGAGCGCAACCGGCTTCGCGAAGCGCTGATCACCGCCCTGGATGCGGAAGATATTAAGAATCGCGGCTATATCATTCGCACCGCCACTGAAGGCGCGAGTGTCGACGATTTTCGCGGCGACATAAAATTTCTCAGCCGCCTGTGGGCGCTGATTGAAGAAAAAATGCAGGCCGTCACCGAGCCTGGCTGTATCTACGAAGATCTGCCGCTTTCCCTGCGCACCCTTCGCGATATGGTGCGCCCTGGCCTGGAAAAAATTCGCGTCGATTCCCGGGAAATGTTCGCCCATATGGTGGACTTTGCCAAAGCCATCAATCCGGAGATGGTCAACCTGCTCGAGCACTACCCCGGGGAACGGCCACTGTTCTACCTCTACAATGTTGAAGATGAAATTAACAGAACCCTGGAGCGCAATGTGCCGCTCAAATCCGGGGGCTATCTCGTCATTGATCAAACCGAGGCCATGACCACTGTCGACGTCAATACCGGCGGCTTTGTCGGCCATATCAATCTGGAAGAAACCATTTTCAAAACCAATCTCGAGGCGGCCACCGCCATTGCCAGGCAGTTGCGGTTGCGCAATCTTGGCGGCATTATCATTCTCGACTTTATCGATATGGGCGACAAGGAACACCAGCGTCAGGTGATGCGCACCCTCGAAAAAGCACTGGCCAGGGATCGGGCAAAAACCAGTATTACCACGGTGTCGGAATTGGGTCTGATTGAGATGACCCGCAAACGCACCAGTGAAAGCCTGGGCCAGATCCTCTGTGAACCCTGCCCCATGTGCCAGGGGCGCGGTCGGCTCAAGTCTGCGGAAACCGTGTGTTATGACATCATGCGGGAAATTCTTCGCGAATCCCGCGCCTTTGAGTGCGACAAGATTCTGGTGCTGGCCTCCCAGGTGGTCATCGACCGGCTTCTCGACGAGGACTCCGCCAATGTGGCGGATCTGGAGGAGTTTATTGGTCGCCCCATAGAATTCCGGGTGGAAACTCTCTATTCCCAGGAACAGTACGACATTATTCCGGTGTGATGGCTTGGTGGTGAAGCGATTTGCAGGGCATGTCTTTAGAAGTCTGTGGCTGTTAACCGCCCTGCTGGTTATCGTCTATGCCATTGTGGTGATTACCGCAAGGGAAATGTTGCCTGTGATCAACAGCTACCAGGCGCAAATCAATGACTACCTCTCTGAGAAAACCGGGCTGGCTGTCAATATCCACCGTCTCAATGGTTTGTGGCAGGGACTGACGCCCAGGGTCGAGCTTGAAAATGTGGTTATTGCCGGCGCCAATGGCAGCGACGAAGCCATCACCCTAGATCGGGTTGTCGCGGAATTGCGGGTTGGCAAAACCCTGATCAACCTCAGCCCGGTATGGCGATCACTGACTGCGGGCAAAATCCGCCTCAACCTGGTCGAAGACAATCAGGGGCGCTGGTCAATTGCCGGTCATCCTCTGGCTTCGGAGCAGGGCAGCGACCTCGATTATCTCTATCGCATGTTTTTCTACAGTCGCCTTCTCAAAATCGACGTTGTTGAAATCGATGCCAGGTTTTTTTCCGGCGCCACTGCGAAAATCGTTGCCCGGGATATTCAGGTTGAAAACAACGAGGATTTTCACCGCACCACCGCCCGCATCGCCACCGATGAAAACACCGGCGATATGGCGACGCTTATCTTTGAGGGGCGGGGTGATCCCCTCGACGACAGGGATTTTGCCGCCAACGGCTACCTCAGCCTCAATCACCTCAATGTCGACGGCTCCCTGGGAATTATCGCGCGCGCCCTGCTTCCCCAGCAGGCGGAGGAGCTGGGGCGTGTGGACATGGATCTCGATCTCAAACTCTGGTTCTCCTGGGACGGCAGCGAGCCGGTCAAAGCCTGGGGTACTGTTGACGCCAGTGAAATACCCCTGGAATGGCTTGGCGATCTTGCCCCTCTGGAAGCGCTCAGCGGTGAAATAACCGGGTCGTTCAAGCCCGGCGAGCACTGGAGTATTGGGCTGCAAAACCTCGCTGCGCGCTGGGGCGACGCCGCCGTGACTAACGTCAGTATCCAGCTGCGCCAGGGGGTGGGGCAGCGCTGGGGAGAGCTGAGTCTGGCCACCACTGCTGTCGACCTGGCCTTTCTTAACCAGCTGGCGCTTAAAACAGAACTGTTGAATCAGCCAGGCGCCGAGGCGTTGGCAGCACTCAACCCGCGGGGCAATCTTCGCAACCTGTTTATCGATGCCAATTTCAGCGGTGACCAGCCTGAATTTTCCCTGAGGGGCAATCTGGAAAATATCGCCGTCGACAGCTGGCGGGGCGCACCTGCCGCTCGAGGTATCAACGGCTATGTCCAGGCAGGATTGTATGAGGGCTTTGTGGTGCTCGATAGCCCTGAAGGTTTCGCCATGCACTACCATCAGGCTTTTGATGATTTTATGACCTACGGTAGCACCAAAGGTCGCGTCGACTGGCAGTGGCTTCCCGACCAGCACCGGGTGCGGGTTACCAGCACGCCCATCACCATCATCGGTGAAGAGGGGCATGCCAAGGCCTTTCTGCATCTGGATTTGCCCACCCGCAAGGGCGGAAATCCGGAAATGTATCTGATGGTTGGCCTGCGCAATAGCGACTCCCGCTATGTGGATAAGTTTCTGCCAAAGGTGCTTAACCCGAATCTCCTCAGTTGGCTGGACGATGCCTTGGGCGCTGCGAATATTGAAGAAGCGGGCTTTATCTGGCGCGGCTCGCTGTTGAAAAGGAACAATGATGGCCGTTCCATTCAGGTGTTTGCCACAGTGAAAAATGGCGAACTGGCGTATCAAAACGGATGGCCCGCCCTTGAAAATGTAAGTGGGCAACTGGTGGTCGATAACCGCCATATGGATGCCTGGGTGGGACAGGGTAGGGTTCATGGCGCCAATGTCAAAGCAGCTGCAGTGAGTCTGCGCCAGCAGGGCGGTGAGCCTGTGTTGCGAGTGGCTGCCGCTATTGATGCCAGCGTTGACAGCGCTCTCGGTTTTTTGGGGGCAACGCCGCTGGCTGAAAAAATGGCTGCGGTGACGACGCTGGAAACCAGTGGCAACAGCCATATTGAGCTCGACCTGCGAATTCCCCTGACGGCAGAACGGCGCGGCGAGGATTATCGAGTAAGCGCAATTCTTGACAACGCCAGCCTTAAAATTCCCGCGACGAAAATGGTCATCAGTGAAATTCAGGGGCGGCTCAACTACAGCACTGCCAAAGGTCTTTATGGCAAAGGGCTTAGGGGTCGTTTCCTGGGTGGGGCGATCAACGCTGATCTCAATTCAGCGGCAGATACTGCCAATATTGCCGTGGTCGCCAACCCCGATTTTGGCAATCTCAATGAATACCTGGGAATCTTTGCCGGTAGGCTGTCCGGCCAGCCGGAGGTGACAGGCCGTTTGCGCATCCCGCTCCAGCGTTCCAATAAAAACCTGCAACTGGATCTGGATTCTACCTTGAAAACAGTGGCTATTGATTTGCCTCAGCCCTTTAAAAAAGAGGCGGAAGACGAGCTGCCCTTGCGCGCAACACTGCTGTTTAACGCTGAAAGCCTGGAGATCAGCGGCGCCACTGGCGATAAGGCCGGATTGGCGCTGGCCTTTGAAGATGGCCAGTTTGATCGTGGCCAGCTGCAGTTGCTGTCGTCCCAAGCCCGATTGCCACAAGCGCCGGGATTGCTGATCAGCGGCAACCTGGAAACCCTTGACTGGAAAGACTGGCAGCCGCTGCTGACGGCTGATGGCCGCAGTGGACACGATGGCGGAACTTCGCTAACGGCAGACACAGAAGCGACGATCAACCAACTCAGGCCACAGCTTGATCTGCAGCTGGGCAGCTTTGTTTTCAGTGATTTTGACCTGGGCAACACCCATTTGAGCGGCGCCGTTGGCGACAAGGGCAATTGGCACTTCGCCATAGAGGCCGCGCAATTAGCGGGCACTATTCGGTTGCCGGAGCAGGAAAAAGGCGTTGTGGCTCTTGAGCTGGACTACCTTAAACTGCCCGAGAGGAAAAATGCCCAGGACGCTGAAGGTGGCGATGGCGACACAGAATCGCAGCGACTGGCAAACCTGGATCCCAGGAATATTCCAGCCATAGATTTTGCCGTAACCAACCTCTATATTGGCGATGAAAATTTTGGCAGCCTGGCCTTTAGGGCGCAAAAAATCGCCAACGGCATATTGATTGGCGATTTAGAGGGAGGCGTCAGAGGCATTGAAATCAAAGCCCAGCCTGGTGTTGACGAAAGTGCAGAGACTCCGGCAGAAATGCGCTGGACCATTGAAAATGGTGTTCACAGAACATTTTTTTCCGGAACCCTGGCCACAGGCAATATAGAAGAGGCGCTCAAGCGCTGGCATATACCGGCGCCGCTGACCAGCAAGTCGGCCAATTTTTTCGCCGAGCTGGGCTGGCAGGGGCAACCCTGGGAAATTAGCCTTCTGGCGCTCGACGGCTATCTGGGTATAGAGGTGATCGACGGGCAATTTTATAAAGCCACGGGCGCCGCCACCAACACCTTTTTCAAGCTGGTGTCCCTGGTCAATTTTGATACCTGGCTGCGCCGTTTGCGCTTTGATTTTTCCGACCTGTTTTCCGGTGGCGTCAGTTTCGACAAAATTCAGGGCGGTCTGCTGTTCCGTCAGGGTATGGTCGATTTTGACGATCCTATAGTGGCTTCGATGCCGTCGGGAAAAATTCGCCTGCTGGGCAGTGCCGATCTGGTGTACGAACAGCTCGACGCCCGCCTGGTGGCCACCATGCCGGTGGGTACCAACCTGCCCTGGGTGGCGGGGTTGCTAGGGGGGCTGCCAGCGGTGGTCGGTGTCTATCTCACCAGTAAAATTTTTGAGAAGCAGGTGGATCAGCTGTCCAGTATCAGTTACAACATTAAAGGATCTCTCGATGAGCCCGATATTGAAGTGGACAGAATTTTTACTGACCCTACCAAAACCGCCGTAGAGAAAAAAACCGATGACTGAGCAAAGCGCCATCTCCGCAATCACGGGTAACTGCCTCAAGGCTGCGGTTATTCAGATCAGGGGCAGTCGCGGCCTTGACGACAATCTGGCCGATGCGCGGCTGTGGATAGACCGCGCCTGCGCCAAAGGCGCCCAGCTGGTGGTGTTGCCGGAAAATTTTGCCTACTTTGGTCAAAAACCGCTGGCACAGGTGGCGGCGGGCGAAGCTGCGGCGACGGGAGTGGCGCGACGCTTTCTTGCCGATACTGCCCGTGAGAAAGGCATCTGGCTGGTGGGGGGAACCATTCCTGTGGTCGACAGCGGCGCTCCAGGATTTACGGGCAAACCTTTCGCCCGCTGTTATCTGCTGTCGCCGGACGGCATTGAGGTTGCCCATTACGACAAAATCCATCTCTTTGACGTCCATGTTGCCGAAACCGGAAAACTCTACCGGGAATCCGATGACTACGACCGCGGTGAGCAGGTTGTCGTTGCCGAGGCCAATGTGGCGGGTAGAGACGTAAAAATAGGCCTCAGCGTATGCTACGACTTGCGTTTTCCCGAACTCTATCGCCAGCAGGCCAGTCGTGGCGCCGACATTCTCACGGCGCCCTCTGCCTTTACCGCTGTTACCGGTCAGGCGCACTGGCTGCTATTGTTGCGAGCGCGGGCGCTGGAAAATCTCTGTTTTATGGTGGCGGCCAATCTTGGCGACAGGCAGCACGGGAAAGCACCCACCTGGGGCGGATCCGCGATTATCGATCCCTGGGGCAGGGTTTTGGCTGCTCTCGACGATGAAGAAGGTTTTGCCATTGCCGAACTCAATCTCGATGAGCAAGAAAAAATCCGTCGCAATATGCCCGCTCTGGATCATCGCCGCCTTTTTACAGTCTAACTGAGGGCTTGTCTTCGTTGAAAACGCACAAGTGAGGGTACATTTAGCATTTGCGCAAAAACGGAAATCGAGTATTTTTCGGTGCGGACAAGTCGTTTTTGGATGCCCACCTGAGTGGGTCTAAGTTTGTACACAAGTTTGACAGGGTGCGATTCAAGTCTGACCACAGGAGAACTTTATGGGCGCGCTGAAATTTCTTCCACCCCTGACAGTTGCCTTTTTTCTCGGCTTTCTTGTCTCCTGTGGCGCTGCCAGCGACCAGGACAGCAATAAAAACACCAATATGACAGTGCCAGATGCCAGGGATATGATTGCCCGCGGCGAAGCCCTTGAAACCATTCCCAAGTCGATCTGGAAGCAACTTCTTACCCCCGATCAGTACCATATTCTCTGGGAGGAGGGTACAGAAAAACCCTTTACCGGCAAGCTTCTCGACAACAAGGCGGAGGGTGTCTACGTCACCGCAGGCTGTCGTTTGCCGGTTTTTCACTCCAGCCACAAGTATGAGTCGGGCACCGGCTGGCCAAGTTTCTGGAACGTCTTTGATCACAGCAATGTCATTCTCAAGGACGACTGGTCATGGGGTATGAAGCGCATAGAAGTGGTGTCCACATGCGGCGAGCACCTCGGCCATGTTTTTGATGACGGCCCCAAGCCCACGGGCTTGCGTTACTGTATCAACTCTCTGGCGCTGGACTTTGTGCCCGCGACGGAGGAGTTATGAGCCCAAAGGAAAGGCTTCAGATCGCAGTCAGAATGACCAGGGCTGCACAACGCATTAAGAACAGTAATTTGATCCGCGTCAGTTAACGCGGAAATTGGGGGGTGGCTTTTTATTTATGTGCTAGGGTTAAGGGATCTATCCACAACCTGCTGATGCCTCAGCGGAGGCTTTGGGTCGTACTGGCGAGGCGGCCGCGCGAAGATCAAGGCTGGTTGTGCAGAGGTTCCTTAACAAAGAGTCGCAAGTATAAATTCTTCAGTGTTTATCCGCAGTCCCATAGTGAAAAGGAGGAAGTTTATGAAAAGTCTCTGGATACTGGTCGCCGATAGCAGTAGAGCCAAAATCTATGAAGCCGGCCTTACTCTGGAAACAATAACGGAAATCCGCGACCTGATTCATGGCCAGTCAGCGATGGCTGAGAGGGATTTAACTGCAGACGTTTCGGGCAGCAATCGCTCCTCTGGTTCTGGCAGTCGTCATCATTTTGAGCCCCACACCGGTATCAAGGAACAGGAAGCCGTCAATTTTGCTCGGGAAATCAACAGTATTCTCGATCAGGGACGCCGCCAGGGAAACTACGAAAAACTGGTGCTGGTGGCAGCGCCGGATTTTCTCGGCCAGCTGCGGGCGGGGATGAACCCCCAGGTGCACAAGCTGGTTGTACATGAGGTCGACAAAAATATCGTCAAGCAGCCCCTGGAGGATTTGCGCCGTGTGCTGCCGAAAACATTTTTTTCCAATATTGAATAGAGAAGACGAGGCGGCTTGCAGCATCCGGCTTGCAGCTCTAAGATAGTCGCCTTCCTGAGTTCGAACTGATTCCTATGTCTGTATTTGATTTTGCCGAAGGCCGTGAAGGCTATTACGGTCAATATGGCGGCACATTTTTGCCGGAAATCCTCTCCGCAACCATTGAAGAGTTGCAGGCCTGTTTTGCTGAATGCAAGCGCGACCCCGGTTTTTGGCAGGAATATGTGGCGCTGATGCAGTCCTATTCCGGCAGGCCGACGCCGGTGACCTATCTGGAAAACCTGTCCCGCGAGCTGGGTGGAGCCCAGATTTATGTCAAGCGGGAAGACCTCAATCACACCGGCTCCCACAAGATCAACAATGTTCTCGGCCAGGGCTTGCTGTGCAAGCGCCTCGGCAAAACCCGGGTTATCGCCGAAACCGGCGCCGGTCAGCACGGTTACGCCACCGCCACCATGGCGGCGCGCTTTGGCTTTGACTGCACCATCTACATGGGAGCCGTGGATGTGGCGCGCCAGCGCCCCAATGTGTTCTGGATGGAGCGCATGGGCGCCAATGTGGTAGCCGTGGAAGATGGCCAGAAAACCCTCAAGGACGCCATCAACGAAGCCCTGCGCGATTGGGTCACCAATATGCAGGACACCCACTATGTGCTGGGCACCGCCTGCGGCCCCCATCCGTTTCCGGAAATGGTCAGTTACTTCCAGTCCATTATCGGCATGGAAGCGAAAGAACAAATCGTAAAAGTTGCCGGTCGTCACCCCGACCGGGTCTATGCCTGCGTTGGCGGCGGTTCCAACGCCATTGGCATCTTTCAGGGCTTTCTCGATGACAACCGGGTGGAACTGGTGGCCTGTGAAGCGGGCGGTTACGGCCCCGATTCCGGTATGCACGCCGCGCGCCTGGCCTACAAGGACGCCTCGGTGGGTGTTGCCCAGGGTTTTAAAACCTATTTCCTTCAGGACGACAACGGCAATATGCTCGAGACCCACTCTATCGCCGCCGGCCTCGATTACATCGGCGTCAACCCAATCCTGGTGCATCTGTGGGAGCAGGATCAGGTGCGCTTTACCGCCGCCACCGATGAACAGGTGCGCGAAACCCTCAAACTGGTGATGCGCACGGAAGGGCTGATTCCGGCGCTGGAAAGCACCCACGCTTTTGCCATGGCGGTTGAAGAAGCGCCAAAAATGGCCAGGGACGAAATTATTCTCATCAACCAGTCCGGTCGCGGCGACAAGGATATTTTCACCATTGCCGATGCCCTCGACGACCAAAAATGGAAAGACTTTATTCGCAGCAAGGCAGTGGAATATGGGGCATAGTCAAATGAACGTAACAGCCAAAGCCCTGGAAATCTACCTGCGCCAGCGCAAGGAAAACAAGGAATTGTTGGTGATGACCCATGTGGTTTGCGGTTATCCCTCCTTCGACGCCAACTGGAAAGAGCTGGAAATCATGGCGGAGTTCGACGTCGATGTGGTCGAGCTGCAATTTCCCTTTTCTGAACCCAGTGCCGACGGCCCGCTGTTTGTGCGCGCCAACGAACTGGCGCTCAAGGCCGGTGTCACGCCCGCCGACTGCTTTGCCTTTATGGACAAAGCCAGCAAACACTTTCCCTTTAAAATTCTGATGATGGGTTACTACAACACCGCCTACAAAATGGGTACGGAGAAATTTCTTGCCAAACTCAAGGCCTCTGGCGGCTGCGGCTATATTTTGCCCGACCTGCCTGTGGAAGAGGCCGCGGATTTGTATGCTCTGTCCGATGCCGCCGATCTCTCCCCCGTGGTGCTGATGACCCCCACCAGCACCGACAAGCGCCTCAGCCGTTTGGGTGAAGCGGCGCGCGGCATGGTCTATGCTGTGGCGCGCAAGGGCGTTACCGGCTCCAAAACCGATATGAGCGACGACCTCAACCAGTTTCTCGGCCGCTGCCGCCAGTACACCGACCTGCCCATTGGCGTCGGCTTTGGCGTCAGTAGCAAGGCCGATATCGATTTCCTGCGGGGCAGGGCGGATATGGCCATTATTGGCACCGCCGCCCTCAAGGCCTGGGAAGAGGGGCAGGAAAATGGCTTGAGGGACTTCTTTAAAGGGCTTGGCATTTAAACCTGCTGATTGCAGCAGCACAGTTTGCCTGGTTCCCATGCGCATGTGTGGGAGCCAGAATAAAACGGATGGCGTTCCCAGCATGAATGGATGATCAAACGGATTGAAAAACTTCATAACGTATTTTCCTCAGACATAAAGGCGATTTGACCGGAGTAACCAAGGATGGCGCGGCGTACCTCTATAGTTAAAGAACTGCTGAACACTACCTCCAAACTGCCTTGGTGGGTTGGGGTGGTGCTGGCGGTTTTTTCTTATTTCTTTCTCGACTATTTCTCAGGGCAAAAAACGGTGTCGCCTGCCGGAAAACAGGTTATCGAGCCAGATTTTATTCTCGGTATTATTGGGAGCACCTTCGCTAGCATACTCAAATATATTCTGCCGGTTGTCTTTCTCGCGGGTTCAGCACTGTCAGCCATCGCCAGCGCAAAAAGAAAACGGCTCTATGGCAAAGTCCAGGGAAATACAAATATCCAAACCCTTCGAGGATTGTCCTGGCAACAATTTGAATTGTTGGTGGGAGAATACTTTAAGCAGCAGGGATTCTCAGTAAAACAAGATGCGCAGACTGGTTCCGATGGTGGTGTCGATATCACCATCTTCAAGTACAAAGAAAAGTATCTGGTTCAGTGCAAGCAGTGGCGAGCAGTCCAGGTTGGCCTTCCTGTAGTCAGGGAATTGCTGGGGGCGGTTTCTGTTCAAGGAGCCGTAGGTGGATTTGTCGTGACGTCAGGCGGCTTTACTAAGCCCGCCAAAGATTTTGCCAAGGGCACCAATATCAAGCTGATCGATGGTGCAATGCTTCTGTCCAAAATTGGAGACTATGTCGCTGAAGTAGATTCAAACCAGGTGCCTGATATTGTTGAGATCGGGACACCGAGTTGCCCACTTTGTGGCTCAGAAATGGTAAAGCGCACGGCGAGAACAGGAGCCAATGCTGGAAGTGTATTTTGGGGCTGCTCGTCTTATCCGAAATGCCGGGGAACCCAAGCTTTTTAGCGGAAAGACGTTGTAATGGGAAAATCGGGATGTTGACCTTGTACCGCCTATTTGAAATCTACAGGCTGAATCCTAATGTGGTTCGACTAGTCCGTCATTCGAATAGGGAATTACCAGTGCTGTCAGTGTTTCGCGACTCGGTAGATTACTTCACTGAGTACACTGCTTGGCAAGGAGAAAACAAGTATAAAAGTGACCAATATCTGGCGGTGTTTGGACCTTCACGAGGCACAACTGCAATATTCCTTGGTATCTTGGAAATTAAGGGTTGTACCCTCAACAAAGACTTGACCACAAACCATCTGCGATTGCTCAAGAAATATGGTTTGCCTGAGAGGTGGTTTGAAAGATCGGTTCGCTATGATTTGAAATACTCACAGGTGATGGCCGACCTATCTGAGAGACTTATAATTGACTGGGGTAGATCAACTGTGAGCTGGGTTCAGCAGAAGGATAAGCCCGTTGTGGCCATCAATCCCAGGGAATCTATAGGCGGGTTCACATCTTACGATGAAGTCCAATTGACCTGGGATGACTTGTCCAGACTTAGAAAAGACACCGATGCCAATTACACTTGGATCAGGGCACTTTCTTCGGTCAACGGGGTGTATCTAATTAGGGATTCTCTATCCGGGCAGCTATATGTTGGGTGCGCCTATGGCAAGGATGGCATCTGGGGGCGGTGGAAAGGATATGCCCAGACAGGCCATGGCGGCAACAAACTACTTAAATCGCTGGACTGGAGCTATTTTGAATATTCAATTTTAGAGATTGCCCCTGCAACACTTACGGCAGACCAGTTGATCGAGCGAGAAAATCGCTGGAAAGTGCGCCTGGGCAGTAGAGCGCTCGGTTTGAACAGTAATTAAATTCAAACCCTCTGGCGGGCTCTTATGGCAGCACTTTGAATTGCTTGTGGGTCAATGACTCAAGCGACAGGAATATTCCGTGTAGCACTTGCCAGCTGGTGGCAGAGTGACTATATTCATATTTCGTAAAAATGAATAGTTGGAATCCCTATGGCTACAACAAGCTTGAGTCTAGGGGAGCATTGGGAATCGTTCATCAAGGCAGAAGTTGCCAGTGGACGCTACGGTAGCGCCAGTGAAGTGGTGCGGGATGCTCTTCGTACCCTGGAAGATCGAAAAGCAAAGCTGGAAGTTCTTCGCGGGCATTTGGCGGAAGGAGCCAGGCAAGCTCGCGCTGGTCAATTTGTCGATCAGTCCCTTGACGAGATGCTTGACGAATTCAAGTCAAATTCGTGAATCGGTTTAATCTCACCCTCAGGGCCAAAGAGGATATGCGGAACATTTGGTTTTACACTCGCGACCTGTGGGAAGTGGAGCAAGCTGACGCCTATATAGCAGAAATCCATAATCGGTGTGCCTGGCTGTGCCAACAGCCGGCGGTGGGTAAGCTCCGAACTGATATTGCCGATGGTTACTATTGCTTTCCGCAAGGTCAGCACCTGATTTTCTACCTGGTTCGGGAAAAGCAGATTGATATCATTGGGATTCCCCACAAGGTAATGGATGTTGAAAATTACTTCGACTGAATATTTTCCTGATCGCTGTTGGATGTTGATCGTTTTTCTCTGTCACCTTGCCTTCAATGAACGCCGTATTTCTTAAACCGCTTTTACAAGACGTCTTTGCCTCTGTGCCTTTGACTTTAGCCCTGCTCCAAAGAGACAGCGGCCAGGGTCAAATCGCTGAGCGCATAGGCAATGCAGGGCAGAATATAGCCCTGCTCGATGTCTTTCTGCCAAAGGCCGTGGGGAAGGCGCCATTGGTAAGTGATTTCCCCCGCCACCAGTTTGCAGCGGCAGAGGCCGCAGACGCCGTTGCGGCAGGGTTTGCGCAGGGGTAGTCCGGAACTGGCCAGGTCGTCAAGCAGCCGGTGCTGGCCATTGGCCTGAACCTGGTAATGGTTGTCTCCAGCGGTGAAGTTGACGCAATAGGCGGCCATTAGCAATCGTTTGATGTGAATCAGGCTGTCAATATACGGTTTTCCCGCCATAATAAAAACATCGCCAACAACTCAAGAGCAATGTCCATGCGCGCCATGCTGTTTGAACAACCGGGGTCACCCCTGGTGCTTCGCGATATTCCAGTCCCCGCACCGGCGGCAGATCAGGTGCTGCTGCGGGTAAAGGTTTGCGGCATCTGTCGCACCGATCTCCACGTGGTGGATGGCGACCTCAAGGAACCCAGGCTGCCGTTGATTCCCGGGCACCAGGTGGTGGGGGTGGTGGAAAAGCTGGGTTCAGCTGTCAGTGCGTTTGATATTGGTCAGCGTCTCGGCGTGCCCTGGTTGGGGGGCAGCTGCGGCCACTGCTGGTATTGCCATCAGGGTAGGGAAAACCTCTGCGACGACGCCCTTTATACCGGCTACCAGATCAATGGCGGTTTTGCCGAATATATGGTCGCCAATGCCGCTTATTGCTTTCCCCTGCCGGAAAACTATGGCGATGAGCAGGCGGCGCCTTTGCTGTGCGCAGGTTTGATAGGTTATCGGGCGTACCGGCTGGTGGAGTCTTGCCAAACCCTGGGCTTGTACGGTTTTGGCGCTGCCGCCCATATTCTTATTCAGGTGGCGCAGCATTTTGGTCAGCAGGTTTACGCCTTTACCCGCAAAGGCGACAGGGACGCTCAGGATTTTGCCCGGTCATTGGGTGCGGCCTGGGCGGGTGATTCGTCCCAGTCACCGCCCATGCCTCTGGATGGCGCCATTATTTTTGCCCCCGCCGGAGAACTGGTGCCCCTGGCGCTGAAGGCGGTGCGCAAGGGCGGCACTGTGGTGTGCGCCGGTATTCACATGTCCGATATTCCTTCCTTTCCCTACGATATCCTCTGGGGCGAGCGCAGTATTTGTTCTGTCGCCAATCTGACGCGAAAAGACGGCGAGGATTTTCTGCCATTGGCGGCCAAAATTCCGGTAAAAACCGCAGTGACCCGCTATTCTCTTGAAGAGGCAAACCAGGCACTGGATGACCTGCGGGCGGGGCGGTTTACCGGCGCCGGAGTGGTTGTGCCCTGACAGGCTGCACTACTTCTTATTCCATTTTTAACTATGTATAGTTTTATTTAGTCCTTTTGAGTATTTTGAATAGGCGTTAATCTTGCCACCTGAAAATAATGTCCGTTCACAGGGGCTGGAGAATTTATGGATTGGCAGGGCTGGATAACGCTGGCGCTCACTTTGAGTGTGCTGGCAACATTGATATTGACGAGATTAAGCTCCCATGTGGTGATGATGGGCGCCCTTGCTATTCTCAGCGTGCTCGGTATTCTCTCTGCCGGTGAAGCCTTTGCGGGTTTCAGCAACTCAGGTTTTATCACTGTGGCTGCCATGTATGTGGTGGCCACGGGCATTCACGCATCCGGCGGTGTGGATCTGTTGGTTCACCGGGTGTTGGGCAATCCGCGCACGGTGAGAACGGCGCTGCCGCGCATTTTTGCGCCGGTCGTGTTACTCAGTGGCTTTCTCAATAATACCCCCGTGGTGGCAACCATGATTCCCGCCATTCACGCCTGGTCGCGCAAGATCAATATTGCGCCTTCCAAATTGATGATTCCCCTCAGCTATAGCGCCATTCTTGGCGGCACCCTGACCATGATTGGCACCAGCACCAATCTTGTTGTCAATGGCCAGTACCAGAGCATCACCGGAGAAACAGGCTTTTCCCTGTTCTCCATTACCCTTATCGGTCTACCGGTGGCCATTGTCGGCTGTTTGTTTATCTGGTTGGTGGCGCCCCGATTGCTGCCGGATCGCAGGGAAAATCAGGCCTTTGCCAATCTGCGCGAGTTTACTCTTGAAGTCTCTGTCGACCCGCTGGGGCCGCTGGTGGGCAAAACTGTGGAAGATGCGGGTCTCAGAAATTTGAAGCGGGTTTACCTGGTGGAAATTGACCGCGAGGGTTCCATTGTCACTGCGGTGTCTTCCGAAGAGCACCTCAAGGGTGGCGATCGTCTGGTGTTTGCCGGAGATACAGAGGCCATTGCTGATCTGCTCAGAATTAGAGGCATTATTCCGTCACCGGAGAACGGTGAAGCGGTTAGTCTGATCACCGACAGGGCGGAGCGGCGCCTGGTGGAAGCGGTAGTTTCTCCCCATTGTGATGCGGTTGGCCTGGCCATTCGCGATGCCCGTTTTCGCGACCGCTACGGCGCAGCGATTCTCGCTGTTGCCAGAAATGGCGAGCGGGTCAAAGGCAACCTGGGCACCATCAAGCTTGAGGCCGGTGACACCCTGTTAATGGAAGCGCGCCCCGCGTTTGTAACCCGCCAGCGCTTTAACAAGGATTTTCTGCTGATCAATGATCTCGATGCAGAACCGCCTCGTCATGAGCGCGCCTACCTCGCCTGGGGCATATTGCTCACAGTGGTTGTTTTGGCTGGCTTTGACATCATCAGCATGCTCAATGCGTCGCTGATCGGTGCGGGATTGATGTTGGTTACCGGCTGCTGCTCGGCCGGGCAGGCGGAAAAAAGCATCGATCTCAGTGTGCTGATTACCATAGGCGCCTCTTTTGCCTTAGGCGCTGCCTTGCAAAAAACCGGGGTCGCCACCTATCTGGCTGAAAATATTATTTTTCTCAGTGGCGGTACGCCCTGGCTGATGCTGGTGCTCTCCTATCTCACGGTTTCGGTTTTGACGGAAATTATCACCAACAATGCGGCGGCCATTGTGATGTTGCCCATCGTCCTGGAAATTACCGAAAAAGCCGGGCTTAATAACGAGCCTTTTGTGTTCGCCATTATGATGGCGGCGTCCGCCAGCTTTGCCACGCCCCTGGGTTATCAGACCAACCTGATGGTCTACGGCCCCGGTGGCTATAAATTCACGGATTTTCTCCGCATTGGTCTGCCCATGAACCTGATTGTGGGTATGACCGCACTGACGGTATTGCTGGTTTTTTGGCCTTTGGTTCCTTAATACCTCTGAGGCTTAGGGTTCGATGTTATGGCGTTCCCTGAAATTTTCGCCCCTGTTGAAGGAAGGAATTTTTAAGGGGGTTCTGAGGCGATCCAGAGGATTTCCACTGTCGATAATCTCCCGGTCATTGCGTAAGGGTGGTCGCGGATTGCGGTGGTAGGGTCTGTGGTAATAGGGATAGCCGGGGTAGTAACTGGTTTGGGGCTCCCCAGTTTGCGGGTAATAAGGCGGCGGACTTGCTCTTGATGGCGCGGAGTCTTGGCGGTCTTTTTCGCGCTGGCGGCGGTCGGCCTGGAGGCGGTCGCTGGTTGCTGTCATCTGATCCAGCATTTGCCGGTGGGCTTCCGGGTCGCCGGGCTGCTGGCTTTGCAGCTCAATAATTTCGTAGTCGTCGGTGTGGAGCGGCGGGTTGTCACTGTAGGTGATGGCGCCATTGGCATTCCTGTACTTGTAAACGGTGGCCGCGTCGGCCTGCAGTGCAAGGGTAACAATCAGAGCGGCGAACCAGTGCAGGCGGCAGCCCGCTGACTTTCGAGAGCATGGGCGAATCAGTTTGAGCGGCGTCATGGCTTGCATGGTCACAGTGAACTCTTGCTATCATGGTTGCAGTATAGTCTTTGGACTGGGGGGATTCATCCCGGTTCCTTGCAAACAGGTTTTAGCCGTGTTTTATAGGGAGGAGATCTTGCCCGACTTTACAAACCTTACAGACCCCGCAGACTTTGCCGACGCCGCACAACGAACAGTGCTGCCGCTATTTCCCCTCGGCCAGGCGGTATTCCCCGGTGTGAATACCAAGTTGCGGATTTTTGAGCAGCGCTACCTGAGACTGGTGCGCGAGTCTGTGCGCAATCAAACCCCTTTTGCAATGGTGCCCATTATTCGCGGTCTTGAAGTGGGCGAGGCACCGGAGTTTTACCCCTGGGGAACCCTGGTCACGATCACCGACTGGGATCAGCAGCAAGACGGCCTGCTGGAAATTACTATCTGTGGCGATCGCCGGGTTCGCGTGTACGGCAACCAGGTTAAAGACGATGGCTTGATTGTTGCCGAGATGGATATTTTGGCAATGGATCCCCAAGTCAACTCCGGCGATGAGCACAGGGATCTGCAACAGCTTCTCGAGGAGCTGGAGGCAGGGCTGCGAATCAAGGATTTGTTTGTCGATCAGCCCCTCGATCTGGCAACCCTGGGCTGGCGGTTGGCGACACTGTTGCCACTGTCGCTGAAAACCAAAATGGCTGTTCTCGGCGAGGCCGATTCCTATATTCGCCTGGAAATAATCAGGGAAGGTATAGCCAGATTGGTTGAAGGGCTCGACGGCGGCGATTGAGCCATAATGGCAATTCAATTAGCGTTAACAGACCCTAGATGAGTGCCATTGCCACAGGTCACGGCTATAATGTGCCCCTTTTGCCAACGATTACGATAGCCCATGGATATTAATGCATACATGGCCGCTCTGGGGCGCAACGCCAGAGCCGCTTCCCGACAGATCGCCAGCGCCGGAACCGGAGCCAAAAACCGGGCGTTGCTGGCCACGGCGGACGCCATCGACAAAAGCCGCGATGCTCTGTTGATGGCCAATGACCGCGATATGGACGCCGGGCGAACCAAGAGCCTGGATGAGGCTCTGCTCGAACGCCTCGAAATCAATGCCAGCCGTGTCGACACCATGATTGAGGGCTTACACCAGGTTGCCGCCCTGGCCGACCCTGTGGGCGAAATTAGCGACCTGCGCTATCGCCCCAGCGGTATTCAGGTGGGCAAAATGCGGGTGCCCCTGGGCGTGGTGGGCATCATTTATGAGTCCCGCCCCAATGTCACCATCGATGCCGCCAGCCTCTGCCTGAAATCCGGTAACGCCACCATCCTGCGCGGCGGTTCCGAAGCCATTCATTCCAATCAGGCCATCGCCGCCTGCATTCGTCAAGGGCTTGCTGTTGCCGGGCTGCCGGAAACCGCTGTGCAGGTGATTGAAACCACCGATCGCGCCGCTGTCGGCGCGCTGATTGCCATGCCGGAGTTTGTCGATGTCATTGTGCCCCGGGGTGGCAAAGGGCTGATCGAACGCATCAGCCGCGATGCCAGAGTGCCGGTGATCAAGCACCTCGACGGCAACTGCCATGTCTATATCGACGACAAGGCCGACCTCGACAAGGCATTTGCCATCGCCATCAATGCCAAAACCCATCGCTACGGTGTCTGCAACGCCATGGAAACCCTGGTGGTGGCGGAAGCGGTTGCCGGTGACATTTTGCCGCGCCTCGCCGCCGCCTACGCTGAAAAAGGGGTGGAATTGCGGGGCTGTGCCAAAACAGCAGCCATTATTGCCTGCAAATCGGCAGAGGAAGAAGACTGGAGTGAGGAATACCTGGCGCCGATTCTGGCCATTAAAGTGGTGGCCGGGCTGGATGAAGCCATTGAGCATATCAATCGCTACAGCTCCGGCCATACCGAAGCGATCGTCTCTGAAGATTACAGCCGCGCCCGCCGCTTTCTCACGGA
>JBFXIU010000026.1:0-24181 GCA_050175615.1 Porticoccaceae bacterium
CAGGCGTTGATATGGGCTTGCCAGAATTGGGGTTTGTCTGATCGACTCATGGGAAACTCCGCAGTTGAAAACAGCAGCGTACGCCAGCCACGGAAACGATGTTAGATGGGGTTTGTTGAGCGCTTACGATGGAAAATCCGTCATTTTTTCCGCCGCAACTCATGACAAATTATTTTTGGTAGCTGTAGATCTTTCTAAAAATCGAAAGAAAATTGATCGGGTTTCTGAATTGTTAATCGCTAAAAAAGATGACGATATTTGCGCATATGGATGCAATTTAGCGAGAGTACTATTCGGTTCATTTGAAGGTAATTTGGTGAACTACTTTATTGATAATACAGAGATTGCTTTTCCTGCTGAGAGAAGTGCGTCGTCTCTCGCTAAATTTAGTGAACTTCCTCAAAATTAAAAAATTCTTGAGATATGTATTTCCATTATTCCTGGGAGTTGGAGAAACTGGTCAACATGAAAAAATTATCTCACCTAATAGCATTTACCGTCTTCAGTTCCGTGGCCTCTCAGGGCATGTCAAATCAGCTAACCTCTTGTGCCGTCGACGAAGGTGGGAGGATTGTCATCAGTGCTTTGAGTGTTGATCATCAAGAGTCATGCTATGCAACCTGTGATTACGCGGATATGAGTGTGGACTTGCCCCGGATAGGTAGACACTCCTAGGCTATTCGGAAATACAGTGGATGATATTGAAGTCACTGTTGATGGGCGCATATTTGTTCGAGCCGAACGCAGTGGTCAAGGTGATGATAGAGTCTATACTCTTACCTATAAAGCTACCGATGCGGCAGGTAATTTTGCTTATAGTTCAACTACGGTAACAGTTCCGCACGATCAACGCTGAGTGGAAACAATTGAGGACATCCAGATAACATATTTCTGGGTGTCTTCATTTTTTGGAGTGATTACTTGTCTAATCTCGTTAATGCACAAAATAACCTGCCTGCAATTTGGTTGCGAGAAAAGATCAGTGGATTTGCGTCCGCTGTAATTTCAATTGTGCCGTCAGGTTATGAAGCCTATTGTCGGCTATTGCATCCTGCTTACTTCGATGAATCGGGAAATCTACTTAGTGTTGGTTGGCAGCGTTTGTTCTCTGATGCGGGGATTTGTATTGATAAAACAAGCCAATGGGAGAGCATAATTTCGACATTAGGTGAGCATACTTCCCTTCATTGCAATCCGCCATTAGAAGGCTCTCTTGAGGAAGGTTATTATAAAGCAATGATAGAAGTATTAAAAAATCACACCAATACTCCAGAAAAAATTTGGTTTGGTATTTGGGTGGGTTATGAATCAGTATGTGAAGTGTATAAATTAGCACCAACATTTTCACTACTAGGTCGAGACTATTATCTATTATCAGGAAATTTAACTCAGTCGCAGAGATCTCTTTGTCGTGGCCCTTTTTATCAATCGGCTAATATTTTTTGGCCAGATGACAGAGCTTGGTGTGTGGGTAGCGATGTTGATCTTAAATCCAGCTATATTTCGGCTTCAGAATCGGCAGTACACGAATTAATGATTCAGTTTGCAGGAGAAGCTTTTCGAGTTGATCCTCATGATTCCATTACTTTAAACATGAAATCATTATCGTAGTTAAAAAGCTGGAATTTACTCCAGATTGAATCGGTATCCAAGTGCCTCTGCCAGATGCTGAGTTGATATATCAGCATCGGCTCTTAGGTCTGCAATGGTTCGTGCCACCTTCAATACGCGATGATAGGCTCGCCCCGATAAATGCAGTCGCTCGATGGCGGTAGTAATCAGTTGCTTCTCAGGTTTCCCAAGCACACAGAATTGTTTTACTTCACTGGAGGAAAGTTGGCCGTTGACTTTACCTTGCCTGGCTAGCTGAACCTCTCGTGCCCGAATGACCCTGGCTCTCACCGCTGCACTGTTTTCGCCTTTTTTATGGTTGTCTACCAGGTCACTACTGGGAATAGAATTTACCTGTACCTGCAAGTCAATTCGATCCAGCAATGGCCCGGAGATTTTATCCTTGTAACGGCGCACCATATCAGGCGTACACCTGCACCGCTCGGTTCCCAAGAGGCCACACTGACAGGGGTTCATGGCGGCGACCAGCAGGAAGCGGGCGGGATAAACCGTGCGAGCGCGCACCCGCGACAAATGAATTTCGCCGGATTCCATAGGTTCCCGCAAGACTTCCAGCACTTTGCGGGGGAATTCAGGCAGTTCGTCGAGAAACAAAACACCGGCGTGGGCCAGGGAAATTTCACCGGGGTTGGGCTGGCTGCCACCGCCCACCAGTGCGGCGGCGGAGGCGGTGTGGTGGGGGGCGCGAAAAGGCGGCTGGTGGAAATGGTGGCGCAAACCCATGCCCGCCACGGAATAAATGCTCGACACCTCCAGTGCCGTCTGGTTATCAAGGGGTGGCATGATGGTGGGAATGCGGGATGCCAGCAGGGTTTTGCCGGTGCCCGGCGAGCCGCTGAACAGCAAATTGTGGTTGCCGGATGCGGCAATTTCCAGGGCGCGCCGTGCCTGGTGCTGGCCGATCACGTCTTCCAGATCCAGGGTTGTTGACAGGGGGGCACTGCCTTTCACCGGTTCGGCAGGTTTTAGCAGGGCTGCGCCGCGCAGATGAGCGCAAACTTCAAGAAGATGTTGGGCGCCGTAGATTTCGGTGTTTTCAGCGAGGGATGCTTCGGCGACATTGCCCAGGGGAATTAACAATTTTCGCGCAACCTTGCCGCAGGCAATGGCGGTGGGCAGAACGCCGTCCACGGGGCGCAGCTCGCTGGTGAGCGCCAGTTCGCCGATAAATTCGTAGTCTTTGACGGTGTTTGCAGGCAGCTGCCCGGAGGCCACCAAAATTCCCAGGGCGATGGGCAGGTCGAAGCGGCTGCCTTCCTTGGGAATGTCGGCAGGGGCGAGGTTGATGGTGATGCGGCGGGCGGGAAATTCAAAATGGGCGTTGATCAAGGCGCTGCGCACCCGGTCTTTGCTTTCGCGCACAGCGGTTTCCGGCAGGCCGACGATATTGAGGCTGGGCAGGCCGTTGGAAAGGTGAACCTCAACAGTGATTTCCGGTGCGTTGATGCCCTGTTTGCTGCGACAGCGGACAATGGCAAGTGACATGGTTCCCTCCGTGGAATCCCGATTGGATGTGGTGGCGGTTATTCTTTGCGATTGATGCGGCTGTTGACGATGGCTTCAAGCTCGGCGACCTGTTTTTCCAGCTCTTCCAGTTTTTGCCGGGAGCGCAAGAGCACCGCTTTTTGGGCATCAAATTCTTCCCGCGAGACAAAGTCCATCTTCTCAAAAGCGGACTGGGCGGCGGCGCGAATTTGCTGGCGAACATCGGCGTTGAGGCTTTCGAGGCCCGGGCCGATAACCGTGGCAAATTGTTGGCTAAATTTGTTGAGCAGGTCGTTGGGTGTCATAACGGGCTTGTGGTTTGTTTCAAGTGGTGGAATTGTAGCAAAGTTTCTACAATCCTGGATTGCTCTGTACGGGCATAGATATTGCTTGGTTTCACAGCACTGAAAAACTGTGCCCATTGTTGTTGCGTTGGTCGTGCTAGAGTGTGGGCGGTTATAAGATCGTTGGAGTGTTGGAGTCAAAATGGGGAGTGCGTTTACACCGGGCTGGCAGGCGGGGCTGGAGCTGTCATTGCGTCGGCGCCACAACCTTAGCCGCTTAACCCATGCCCGCCATTGGGGGCCGCTGCGGGTGCAGCGCCCTTTTTATCCTGGGCTGGGAACAGTCGAAAACAGTGGCGAATGCCACCTCTATCTGCTTCATCCCCCCGGCGGCATGGTCAGCGGTGACTGTCTGCAGATAGATATTGATCTGGCGGAAGGCGCGCACGGGCTGTTGACCACACCTTCAGCGGGAAAAATTTACCGGGGCAACCACACGGAGGCGCGTCAGAAGCAACAGGTACATTGCCGGGTTGCCGAAAACAGTTTTCTCGAATGGCTGCCCCAGGAAACCATCGTCTTTGACGGCGCCCGTGGCGAGTTGTCACTGCGGGTTGATCTCGATGAAACGTCCAGCTGTTGCCTATGGGATATCGTTTGCATGGGGCGTCCGGCGAGCGCTGAATGCTTTACTCAGGGGGTTTTGCGTCAGCGCCTGGCGCTGTATCGCAATACTGAGCCTGTCTATGTGGAGAACAACCATTTTGCTGGCGGCAGTGACCTGCTTGCCGAGCCTTGGGGGCTTGCCGGGCGTCCGGTAACGGGTTCATTTTTGGTGACCGCCCCAATAGATAATGACAACCTGGCCGCGCTTCAGGAGCTAGTGCTCAGTTACAGTGTCGCCAATGACATGGCGGCGGTGACTCATGTCGATGGCCTTGTGATTATTCGCTATCTGGGTGATTCTGCCGAGCGCTGCAAACAGCTGTTTATTAGGTGCTGGCAGCAATTGCGCCCCCTGGTGAGGGGTGTGCCAGCCCTGGAGCCGCGCATATGGCGAACCTGACTTGCAAATCGGTGGAGTCGGACATTGCGACGACCCTGTTGCTGCCCAAATACTTTCGCCAGCAGGGCTGGCGCCAAAAAAGGAGGAAATAGCGGTGGAACTCACACCCAGAGAAAAAGACAAGTTGCTGTTGTTTACTGCAGCGCTACTGGCGGAACGCCGCAAGGCGCGCGGCCTCAAACTTAATTACCCCGAGGCTATTGCCTTTATTTCCATGGAAATTATCGAGGGCGCGCGGGACGGTAACACCGTGGCCGAGCTGATGAGCTATGGCCGCACACTGCTGACCAGAGAGGATGTTATGGACGGTATCGCCGAGATGATCCACGACGTGCAGGTGGAGGCCACGTTTCCCGACGGCACCAAACTGGTAACTGTTCACGACCCTATTGTCTGACCCCAAGGTTTAAGGAGGCGCAAATGATTCCTGGTGAAATTCAAACCCAAGCCGGTGATATCGAGATTAACGTTGGCCGCGTCACTGTGACGGTCGCCGTCAGCAACACCGGTGACCGCCCCATTCAGGTGGGTTCCCACTACCATTTTTTTGAAACCAACCCGGCGCTCAATTTTGATCGCGCTGCCGCCCGTGGTTTTCGCCTCAATATACCCGCGGGTACGGCAGTGCGTTTTGAACCCGGCCAAACCAGAGAGGTTGAGCTGGTGGCGCTGGCGGGTGCCCGCCGGGTTTACGGTTTTCGCGGCGACGTAATGGGCAATCTGTAGGGAATCAAAGGAGAATTGGCAATGGCAACAATCAGCAGAAAAGCCTACAGCGAAATGTTTGGCCCCACGGTGGGCGACCGGGTTCGCCTTGGCGACACGGAGCTGTGGATTGAGGTGGAAAAAGACTTCACCATCTACGGCGAAGAGGTCAAGTTTGGCGGCGGCAAGGTAATTCGTGACGGCATGGGGCAAAGTCAGCACAGCGCCGCCGATGTGGTGGATACGGTGATCACCAATGTCTTGATTCTGGATCATTGGGGGATTGTCAAAGCAGATATCGGCCTCAAAAACGGGCGGATTTTCAAAATCGGCAAGGCGGGCAATCCCGATATTCAACCGGGGGTGGATATTGTTATCGGCCCCGGCACTGAGGCCATTGCCGGCGAGGGCATGATCGCCACACCGGGCGGTATCGATGCCCATATTCACTTTATCTGCCCGCAACAGATTGAAGAGGCGCTGATGTCCGGGGTTACCACCATGCTCGGCGGTGGCACCGGGCCCGCCACGGGCACCAACGCCACCACATGCACGCCGGGGCCCTGGTATATGAGCCGAATGTTGCAGGCTGCTGATGCCTTTCCCATGAATCTGGGGTTTCTCGGCAAGGGCAACGGCAGTTTGCCTGAAGCCCTCAATGAGCAGGTGGAAGCGGGCGCCATGGGCTTGAAGCTCCATGAGGATTGGGGCACCACCCCTGCGTCCATCGATTGCTGTTTGACGGTGGCGGAAAACTACGATATTCAGGTTGCCATTCACACCGACACCCTCAACGAATCCGGCTTTGTCGAGGATACGCTGGCGGCATTCAAAGGGCGCACCATTCACACCTACCATACCGAGGGCGCCGGTGGCGGCCACGCCCCGGATATTATCAAGGCCTGCGGCGAGGCCAATGTGTTGCCCTCATCCACCAATCCGACGCGACCCTACACGATTAACACGGTGGACGAGCACCTGGACATGCTGATGGTGTGCCACCATCTCGACCCGGATATTCCCGAAGATGTCGCCTTTGCCGACTCGCGGATTCGCCGGGAAACCATCGCCGCTGAGGATATTCTTCACGACCTGGGCGCTTTCAGCATGATCTCGTCAGACTCCCAGGCCATGGGCAGGGTTGGCGAGGTCATTACCCGCACCTGGCAGACGGCGCACAAGATGAAAGTGCAGCGCGGTCTGTTGCCCGAAGACGCGGCGCGCGGCGCCGACAATTTTCGCGCCCGTCGCTATCTGGCCAAATACTGTATCAACCCGGCAGTTACCATGGGTATTAGTCATGAAGTGGGTTCCATTGAAGCGGGCAAGCTCGCCGATATCGTGCTGTGGAAACCAGCGTTTTTTGCCACCAAGCCGGCGCTGATTATCAAAGGGGGAATGATTGCCGCCGCCCCCATGGGCGACCCCAACGCCTCTATTCCGACGCCGCAACCCGTGCACTACCGACCCATGTTTGGCGCCTATGGTGGCGCGGTTGCACAAACTGCAGTGACCTTTGTTTCCCAGGCCGCCGTTGATGCCGGAGTGGGCGAAAAACTCGAACTCAAAAAGCGTCTGGTGGCGGTTAAAAATACCCGTGCCATTACCAAAGCCGATATGGTGCTCAACGACTGGCAGCCCGATATTAGTGTCGATCCCCAAACCTACGAGGTGCGGGCAAACGGTGAATTATTGACCTGCGAACCGGCGGAATCCCTGCCCCTGGCGCAGCGGTATTTTTTATTTTAAGGCCGGCGACAATCCATAACAGGAATCATCCATGATCATTGTCCGCGAGTTTTTAGACCAGAATCACAGCCATTGCGATGAGGTCATCAGGGTGGAACTGCCCTATGACATGCGCAAAAAAAGCCGCTTCAGAACCACCTCCCTGTGTGGCCGGGATGTGGGTATACAGTTGTCGCGGGGCACGGAGCTGCACCACGGTCAGCGCCTGGTGGCGGATTCCGGTGAGCATATTGAAATCGTCGCCAGCGCAGAGCTGGTGAGCACAGTGACCGCTGTGTCGCCCCTGCAATTGTTGCAAGCCGCCTATCATTTGGGCAATCGTCATGTGCCATTGCAGGTGACTGAGCACTGGTTGCGCTATCAGCACGACCATGTGCTGGACGACATGGTGCGCGGCCTGGGGCTTGTGGTTACTGTCGAACAGGCGGCGTTTCAGCCGGAGTCCGGCGCCTATCACCGCCATGGCGATGGCGGACACAGCCATGAGCGGGAACACAGCCATGAGCACGAGCACAGCCACGAACATCCCCACGACCACTCCCATGGCTAGCCTGGTGACTGCCGATATCGCCCTGCTGGGATTGATGCGCCTTGTCAGCCCGGCGCTGCCCGTTGGCGGTTTTGCCTATTCCCAGGGCTTTGAATATGCCGTGGATGCGGGCTGGGTCAGCAATGCGGATGACACCGAAAAATGGCTCGGCGGCGTTATGACTGAGGGCTTGGCTCACCTTGATATTCCCCTGTTGTGCCGTCTTTACCAGTCTCTGGATAACCCCCAAGCCTTGCATGAATGGAATGCCAGGGTTCTGGCCTGCAGGGAAAGCCTTGAGCTGCGCAAAGAGGAGCAGCAAATGGGGCGCGCCCTGTGGCGCTTACTTAAAGATTTGCAGGCTGCGCAGCCACCGTCGCAACAGCGGCCATTGCCGTATATTGCCCAACCCACCTGGCTGGCGGCTTTTGCGGTTGCAGCCCATCATTGGGGGCTGGACTCCAGACAGACCTGCCTCGGCTTTGTGTGGAGCTGGCTGGAAAATCAGCTCACAGTGGCCGCTAAAACAGTGCCCATAGGGCAGACGGATGTGCAGCGCATCAGCAGTAGCCTGTTAACTCGAATTGCCGCTGCCGTTGCTACGGGTATGGCCGTTAGCGATGACGACATCAGTGGTGGTTTGCCCGGCGTGGTGATGGCAAGCATAAAACATGAAACCCAATATTCACGGCTTTTTCGCTCTTAAGCTCGAAAAAAGCCACAACGTTTGAGAGGAAAGCATGAGCAACAAACCCCTCCTTCGCATCGGTATTGGCGGCCCTGTTGGCTCCGGCAAAACCGCGCTGGTAAAAACCCTCTGTGAGCGCCTTCGCGACAGATTCAATATCGCCGTAATTACCAACGATATTTATACCCGTGAAGATATGGAATTTCTTCAGCGCCACGAAGCCCTGGATATGGAGAGAATTCTCGGTGTTGAAACCGGCGGCTGCCCCCACACCGCCATTCGCGAAGATGCCTCCATGAACCTGGCCGCCGTGGACGAACTTCACAGCCGCTTTCCCGATCTGGACTTTATTATGGTAGAGAGCGGCGGCGATAATCTGGCGGCTACCTTCAGCCCCGAGCTGTCAGACTTAACTCTCTATGTCATCGATGTCTCCGCCGGGGACAAAATTCCCCGCAAAGGTGGCCCCGGCATTACCAAGTCGGATCTGCTGGTGATCAACAAAATTGATCTCGCTCCCTATGTTGGCGCCTCTCTGGACGTTATGGATCGCGACGCCAAAAAAATGCGCGGCGACAAACCCTTTGTCTTTGCCAATATGAAAGATGGCACCGGTGTTGAAGACATCATCAACTTTATTGTTCGCGAAGGCATGCTTGCTGCATAACCTTGGCTGTTGTTTGTTAATCGCTACTTCCAGGTGGGGAGTCAAAGCCAATGAGTTCTGAAATACTGATATTGCTGATGATGGGCATGGCTGGAGGTTTGCTTCACGCCCTGGATGCAGACCATATTCTCGCCGTCAGCGCCGTTGCTTTGGAAGATCGTTCGGCGAAGAAAAAAATTCTGCGCACCGCGCTGTTGTGGGCTTCCGGGCACGGCTTGTCGCTGGTGTTGCTTATTCTGGCCGCCGTTGGTTTTGGCTGGGTCATTCCCGATCTGGTGTCCCGCTCTGCCGAAGTGCTGGTGGGCGCTATTCTTTTGGCGGTGGGCGCGTCAATTCTGTTGCATTTTTATCGCGGTGAAATCCGCATTACCCGCCATAGCCATGAAAACCTGCCGCCCCATACCCATATTCACAACCCCGGCCACAGTCGCAACAATGATCATCGCCCGGTATTGGTGGGCATTGTTCACGGTGTTGCCGGCAGTGCGCCCATGCTGGCGGTATTACCGCTGCTGATCAAGCAGCAGTTTGTCACCGTGAGTCTTTATATTGTGCTTTTCAGTGTCTGTGTCGGTTTGATGATGTGCCTCTTTGGCGGCTTGCTGGGTAGGGTGGTCAGATTTCTTGACAGGCGCACTGCGCGGGGCTTGCCGGTACTGCAGCTGGTTCTCGCTGTTCAGGCCATGGCCATGGGTAGTTACTGGATTTACGCGGCTGTTTGAGGCTTTTATTTCCAATTTTTCCTTTCGCCTTATATTGGTGCAATTATTTTTCTTCTTGTTCTTGTCTGGTGCGAAAGCGCCAGGTTTGTCGGCTCTGTGCTTTTTTTGTGCAAAAAACCGCTTCACATAAGCACTTTTTCTTTTTGGCACACTAAATGCTATTAAAGACCTGACGTGCTTGGCATGAATACATAAATTGGCTGAGTGTGTTCCACCTCACAAACAAGGAGAATTGCTTCATGACTATCCCTTCAAAGAAATGGCAGAAGACGTTAATGGTTGCAGCACTTGCTGTTAGTGCTGGAATTGTTCAGGCGGCGGACACGATCAAGGTCGGCGTATTGCACTCCCTGTCAGGCACCATGGCGATCAGCGAAACCACCCTTAAAGATACCGTCTTGATGATGGTGGAAGAGCAGAACAAAAAAGGCGGTTTGCTGGGTAAAAAACTTGAGGCTGTTGTTGTTGACCCCGCGTCAAACTGGCCACTGTTTGCAGAAAAAACCCGTGAATTGCTTGAGAAAGAAAAGGTCGATGTTATTTTCGGATGCTGGACATCTGTTTCCAGAAAATCCGTACTCCCGGTTATTGAAGAACTCAATGGCCTGATGTTCTACCCTGTGCAGTACGAGGGTGAAGAGTCTTCAAAAAATGTTTTTTATACCGGCGCCGCTCCCAATCAACAGGCGATTCCCGCCGTCGATTACCTGATGAGCCTGGGTGTCAAACGCTGGGTATTAGCGGGTACCGACTACGTCTATCCGCGCACCACCAACAAAATTCTTGAGGCCTACCTGAAAGCCAAAGGTGTTGCCGCTGAAGACATCATGATCAACTACACGCCTTTCGGTCATTCTGACTGGCAGAACATTGTTGCCGACATTAAAGCCTTTGGCGCTGCCGGTAAAAAGACTGCGGTAGTGTCCACCATCAATGGCGATGCCAACGTACCTTTTTATAAGGAGCTGGGCAACCAGGGTGTTTCTGCAGAAGATATTCCGGTGGTCGCTTTCTCTGTGGGTGAAGAAGAGCTTTCCGGCTTTGACACCACACCCCTTGTAGGTCACCTGGCGGCCTGGAACTATTTCATGAGCGTCGATGCAGAAGCCAACGACGAGTTTATTGAATCCTGGCACAGCTTTATCAAAGATGAAGATCGTGTCACCAATGACCCCATGGAAGCCACCTATATCGGCTTTAATATGTGGGCAGAGGCGGTCAAAAAAGCGGGCACCACCGAGACTGATGCCGTCGGGGATGCCATTATTGGTGTCTCCGTGCCTAACCTCACCGGTGGTTACGCCACCATGATGCCCAACCACCACCTCACCAAGCCGGTGCTTATCGGCGAAATTCAGGACGACGGTCAGTTTGAAGTTGTCTGGGCAACCCCCAGTACTGTTGTCGGTGATGCCTGGTCTGATTTTCTCCCTTCCAGTAAAGATGTTATCTCCGATTGGAGAGCGCCACTCAGCTGCGGTAATTACAACGTAAAAACGGCCAAGTGTTCCGGCCAGAATTACGAATAAGATCTAAATAAAAACCACCGGGTCACCTGCTGCTATGGTGACCCGGCTTTTCGCAAGAGTGTCAGTATGTGCGTATTTAAAAAACTGATGGTGAAAAACCAGCGGATCAGAAGCCTATTGGTTGCTGTTTTTATCGGCTTGATGTCGGCTCAATTGATGGCGGCAAAAACATCTGCGCCGGAATCCCTTGAAACGATTTTTGCAGCACTGCCAAAAGCCAGTTTTTCTGAAAAAGCTGCATTGATGAATGCTATCGCTGCCAGTGGCGCCGACAATAGTCTCGAAATTATTGAAGCGATTTACGATGGCAATCTTTATTATGTCAAAAAAGATTCTACCGTTGTGTTTGCCGAAAAAATGGATAAAGGCTACGCCATTACTAATGCCCTGACGGGGGAATCTCTGGGGGAAATTGGCAAGCGCAAGGTCAAAAAAATTACTATTAATAATTCCCTTCGTCGCGATCTCACTCAGCTGATTGCCGGATTTAAATTGCGCTCGGTGAAAGCTGCGGAGCGAATCCAGGCCGCACGGAATATGATCAACAGGCCGTCGACAGAATTATTGCCGCTGATCGACAGCGCACTTAAAGAAGAAACCGATAATGATGTTCGCGCCGTGCTCGATATTGCCCGCGCAGCTACGGTGTTGGGCGATTTATCGTCCACCTCCAAAGAAAAAATTGCTGCCCTTGCCATCTTGGCCGAAGCCACCGACAGCAGCGCCATTAATCTGGTATCAAAAATTACCCTCAAAGACAGCGACGGCAATTACCTTGAAAAGGATCAGGAATTGGTGGCCGCAGCAGAAAAAGCCCTGGAGAGTTTGACCACCAGAAAATCCTTTTACGAGCTGGTTCAAAATCTTTTCTTTGGTGTCAGCCTGGGGTCGGTGCTATTGCTCACCGCTGTGGGTTTGGCAATCACCTTTGGGGTTATGGGCGTTATCAATATGGCCCATGGCGAAATGATTATGATTGGCGCCTACGCCACCTACACGGTGCAGCTGTTAATGCCCAATATGATCGGCACCTCTATTTTGGTATCGATTCCCGTGGCGTTCCTGGTGTCGGGATTAATGGGTGTGCTGGTTGAACGTTTGATTATTCGCCACCTTTATGGCCGACCTCTGGAAACCCTGCTCGCCACGTTTGGTTTGAGTCTGGTGCTTCAGCAACTGGTCAGAACTATTTACTCACCCTTAAACCGCAGTGTGATTACACCGGATTGGATGAGCGGTTCCTGGGCCATCAACGGCATGTTGTCTCTCACCTATAATCGCCTGTTTATTATTATTTTCAGCTTTATGGTGTTGTTTGCGTTAATGATGCTGATGAAAAAAACCAGTTTTGGTTTGCAGATGCGAGCCGTGACCATGAATCGAAAAATGGCCAGCTCCATGGGCATTAAAACCGGCTGGATCGATGCCATGACCTTTGGCCTGGGTTCGGGTATTGCCGGTGTTGCCGGTGTTGCCCTCAGCCAGCTCACCAATGTCGGCCCCAACCTCGGCCAGGCCTATATTATCGACTCTTTTATGGTGGTGGTGTTTGGCGGTGTCGGCAACTTGTTTGGAACCCTGTTTGCCGCCATGTCCCTGGGGCTGGCCAACAAGTTTATGGAGCCAATGGCCGGTGCTGTGCTCGCCAAGATTTTCATTCTGGTGTTTATTATTCTGTTTATTCAAAAGTGGCCCCGTGGCTTGTTTGCCATTAAAGGCCGGTTTGTTGAGGATTAAACTATGTCTGCAAAAAGTCCTCTCATTATTCAATTGTTGCAGGAAAAAACCACTGCCAGGTTTTTACTGACCCTGGCGGTGCTCGCTATTTTGATGCCGGTGTTGAATTTAGTGGTGCCGCAAGAATCGGTGTTTCATGTTTCCACCTATACCCTGACACTGCTGGGTAAGTATCTGAGCTATGCCCTGCTGGCGCTGGCGGTGGATCTTATCTGGGGCTACTGCGGCATTCTCAGTCTTGGTCACGGCGCATTTTTTGCTCTGGGCGGCTACGCCATGGGCATGTATCTGATGCGCCAGATCGGCGAGCGCGGTGTTTACGGCGACCCCATACTTCCGGATTTTATGGTGTTTCTCAACTGGAGCGAGTTGCCCTGGTTCTGGTACGGTTTTGATCAGTTCTGGTTTGCGGCGCTGATGGTGGTGCTGGTTCCGGGCGTTTTGGCCTTTTGCTTTGGCTGGCTGGCTTTCCGTTCAAGGGTAACCGGCGTGTATCTGTCCATTATTACCCAGGCGCTGACTTACGCATTAATGCTGGCTTTTTTCCGCAATGAAATGGGTTTTGGCGGCAACAATGGGTTGACGGACTTCAAAGATATTCTCGGTTTTGATCTGCAGAGCGACGCCACCCGCAATGTTCTCTTTTTGCTGACGATATTGTTTCTGGCACTGGCCTATGTGTTTTGCAAATGGATTACCACCTCCAAATTTGGTCGTGTCCTTGTCGGTGTTCGCGATGCTGAAAGCCGCACCCGTTTTATGGGTTACCGGGTTGAACACTACAAACTTTTTGTTTTTGTGGCCTCGGCAATTATTGCCGGTATCGCCGGCGCCATGTATGTGCCCCAGGTGGGCATTATCAATCCTGGCGAATTTTCGCCCATTAATTCCATCGAAATCATTATCTGGGTCGCCATCGGTGGCCGGGGCACTCTCTATGGCGCAGTGATGGGTGCATTTCTGGTCAACTATGCCAAAACCTATTTTACGGCGGCCTTTCCCGAACTCTGGTTATTTATGCTGGGCGGTCTCTTTGTGGTTACCACCCTGTATTTGCCCAAAGGATTTAAAGGTATTCTCGACCGTGTTGTTAAACCTAAAAAAACCATAGCCGCTGAGGGAGGTGCCTAATTGTGTTGAGTCAAATCTCACTTCAGGAAAAAACCGCTCTCTACCTGAGTGGTGTCAATAAATCCTTTGATGGTTTTAAAGCCATCAATAATCTCAGCCTGATGATTATGCCGGGGGAGTTGCGGGCGATTATCGGCCCCAACGGCGCGGGTAAAACCACAATGATGGATATTATTACCGGCAAGATTCGCCCCGACAGCGGCGAGGTTTTTTTCCGCAGCGAAATCGATCTCACCAAACATACAGAAGCGGAAATTGCCAATTTGGGCATAGGCAGAAAATTTCAAAAACCGACGGTGATTGAAACCCTGACAGTATTTGAAAATCTGGAGTTGGCCCTCAAAGGCAAGCGCCCGGTTTGGGATGCCCTGTTTTTCAGCCTTCCCGCCGAGGGCAGGGCGAGAATTGACGAGGTCTTTGATATTGTCGGCCTGGGGGATCGCCGCGCCAAGCTTGCCGGTTCCCTCGCCCACGGCGAAAAACAGCGCCTTGAAATTGGCATGTTACTGGCGCAAAGCCCGGAGCTGCTACTGGTTGACGAACCCGCCGCCGGAATGACCGATGAAGAAACCGAAAAGCTCTCAGAGATACTTCGCGGTATTGCCGGAAATCATTCAGTGGTGGTGGTGGAGCACGATATGGAATTTATCCGCTCCCTGGATTCCACGGTGACGGTGCTTCACGAAGGCACTGTCATCGCGGAGGGTTCGCTGGCGAAGGTACAGCAGGATCAGCGTGTTATTGAAGTTTACCTGGGACGTTAACAGGCCGCGAATATGCTTGAAATAAAAAATGTTAATCTGTTTTACGGCGCCAGCCAGGCGTTGAAAGACGTCAGCCTCAATGTCGAAAAAGGCAAGGTCACCTGTTTGCTGGGTCGCAACGGCGTGGGCAAAACCTCCCTTCTCAACGCCGTTGCCGGTCAGCAGGGAATAGCCAGCGGCGATCTCCTCTGGGAAGGCAAACCCATACAGGCTATGGCGCCCTACGACAGAGCGCGGGCGGGCATCGCTTATGTGCCCCAGGGGCGGGAGATCTTTTCCCAGCTCACGGTGCTCGAAAACTTAAAAACCGGTTTTAATTGCCTGCCCCGCAGCCAGCGCTTTATCGACAATGAAATCTTTTTTCTCTTCCCCGTGCTCAAGGATATGCTCAATCGTCGCGGCGGCGATCTCTCTGGCGGTCAGCAGCAGCAGCTCGCTATCGCCAGGGCGCTGGTCACCAACCCGCGCCTGCTATTGCTCGACGAACCCACCGAAGGCATTCAACCATCCATCATCAAGGATATAGGTCGCGTCATTGAAAGTCTGCGCAAGCGCGGTGAAATGGCGATTCTGCTGGTGGAGCAGTACTTTGAGTTTGCCCGCGATCTCGCCGACGATTACGCCGTCATGGATAGGGGAGCGGTGGTGTTGTCCGGCGCAGGCGCGGATATGGATGAGGCCAGGGTGCGCGGTCTGATGAGCGTGTAAGGCTTCCCTCGATGGTCTACAATAACCCTCCGTTGTCCACCGTTTCTGGATCTTTCTATGAAAAAACTTTTTATCAGCTGCTGTCTGGCGGCGCTTGTTTCTCCTGCTCTAGCCGCGTCTGAACTCATTATTGGCAAAGGCGAAAACTATGTGGTTACCGCAGACAAAATGAATATGTCAGTGGACAAGCTGGTGATCTCAGACAACGCCACCATCAGTTTTGCCGAGGGTGTCGACCACTGGGAGCTTCTCGCCAAGGACGCCACCATTGGCTATGGTGTGGTCATCGATGGTTCCGGCAGATCGGGCGCCGATGGCGAAGCTGGTGCTTCCATTGCCGACAAGGCTGCTGCTTGCCGCTCCGGCAAGAGCGGCAGCAGTGGTCAAAGTGGTGAAACCGGTTCCCAGGGGATTGATATTTATCTGGGCTTGGATGCACGGAAAATAGGCAACCTCAAAGTTATCGCCGATGGTGGTGATGGCGGCAATGGTGGTGTTGGTGGCGCTGGTCAGGATGCGGGCAAAATTCTTAAGTGCCCACCATCGAGAGGCGGCAACGGCGGCGCTGGCGGTGCTGGCGGTGACGGTGGTCGTGGCGGCAATGTGGTTGTCAGCGTTAACTCCCTCGACCCCAAGGTTGAAGCCGGTGCGCTTACCGCCGGAGTGCGAGTGTCGGTGAAGCCGGGTGAAGCTGGCAAAGGTGGCGAAGGCGGCAAAGGCGGCAGTGGTTCAGAAGGAGAATATGTTAACCAGAAAACCCTGTCTGGCAGCCAGAAATGGGTTGGCGGTGGCCCCAGTGGTCGTTTTGGCCCAACCGGCGAGGATGGCAAGGAAGGCAGCTACGGCCAGGTTTTTGTGGGCGGCAATTTTACCGGGTTTCCATCCGTAAGTACGCACACCGATAGCTATGAGGGCTTTGACAAATACCGCACCGCAGTTGATCCCGCCTACATTGAGGATAAGAAAGCGGCGCAAGAGGAAATTAAACTGCTGAAAGAGCAACTTAAAAAATTGCAGGAACGCATGGATAGCATGGAAAAATAACCAGCTATTGCGATCATTGGCAAAAGGGCGTCCCTGGGCGCCCTTTTTTGCGTTTGAGCAGGCTGTTGGTTTTCTATCTGCGTTGCCTCTGCGGCGTCGCCTAGAGCGCCTACTGTTGGTAAAAACAAGCTCAATTCGGTCATTTATCACCTATAAACTCCCTCATTTCGCCTATTTTTGTCTTGCAAGGACTGCCTCGAAAACGAAAATCAACAAACAGCCTGCTAGCCCGATGAGATGGTCTCTTCCTCATCACAATCGATAGGTAGTTTGGAACTCCTATCATGGCGCATTACGACGCCGAATGTGGGGTGGGGAGGAGACCATTTCATCGGGCTAGGGTGTTAAAACGCCTTGAACAGTCTCCCCGTAAGTTTTGTCATTTTACTCTGTGCCCTGGCTTGTTGACGTTGGTTATATCTTGTATCGCTTTTCTGCGGTACGGTTTTTGCGTGGCTAACTTAGGTTACTTAGGTTTAACATTTTCGAGGGTGATGTGATCGCCAAAAAATTAATCCCGCCAGCACCTGTAGGCAATGTCGACGCCCACAATCTACTCTTGACCACCCTGGTGAATGAACTCGACAGCATGGTGTACCTGTGCCGTTGTGATCGCCATTGGACCATTGAGTTTGTCAGTGAAGGGTGCCATGCCCTGACAGGCTACGCTCCGCAAGACCTGTTGCACAATAAAAGACGGTCTTTTGCCGATTTTATGCATTCGGGCGATCGCGATCGCGTGCTCGGCGAAATTCAGGCGGCGCTCAATGAGGGGCGCTCCTTTTCTGTCGAATACAGAATGCTCCATGTGGATGGCAGTGAACGCTGGGTTTGGGAGCGGGGTCAGGGGCTGGAAGCGTCTGTGGATCAAATTCCTTTGGTGCGAGGTTTTGTTCAGGATATAACAGATCGCCATAATCGTGAGAAAGCGCTGGCAGAGGCAGAGCAGAGGTACAGAAGTATTTTTGAACATGCCACCGAGGGTATTTTTCAGAGTACTCAGGACGGACATTACCTGGAGGTAAATCCTGCCCTTGCAGCTATTTACGGTTATGACTCGCCAAGGGAAATGGTGCGGGAACTACAGGATATTGCCAGTCAGCTGTATGTGGTTCCCCAGCGCCGTGATGAATTCGCCCGACGAATGCGGGAAGAGGGCCGGGTGGTCAATTTCGAATCTCAGGTTTACCGCCGCGATGGCTCCGTGATCTGGATTTCTGAAAATGCCCATGAAGTTCGCAATATCGACGGCGAGTTGCTTTATTACGAAGGCACCGTGGAAGATATCAGTGAGCGCAAATCCTATGAGCAGCAGATAGCCTACCAGGCTACCCACGATCATCTCACCGATCTGCCCAACCGCAGCAAACTTCGTCACCACATTGAAATTGCCATTGGCGAGGCGCGGCGAACCTCTTCCCGCCTAATGATCGTGTTTATCGATCTGGATCACTTCAAAAATGTCAATGACAGTCTGGGTCACAGCAGTGGTGACGATCTGATCAGAATTATGGGGTCGAGGTTGCGGTCCTGTGTGCGGGATGCAGACACGGTTGCCCGCCTGGGTGGCGATGAGTTCGTGATCCTGTCCGTAGAGCCGTTGACGGATACCAGGCGAATCACCGCATTTGTACAGCGGGTGCTGGAGACCATAGAGCAGCCCTGCATGTTGAATGGCAAGGAATATTTGATTACCTGCAGCATTGGAATCAGCCAGTATCCCTTTGACGGTGAGGACGCGGACACCCTGCTGAAAAATGCCGATATGGCCATGTATAAAGCCAAGCAGGCCGGGCGCAACAATTTTCAGTTTTTTACTGATGATCTCCATCTGTTGATGACAGAGAGGCTGAAGATTGAACAGGATCTCAGGGTGGCGCTGAAGGAAAACCAGTTTGAACTCTACTACCAGCCGCAGTTCGCCGTTGGCTCCCTGGAACTGGTGGGTGTTGAGGCTCTCATCAGGTGGCGGCGCTCCGGTGATGCCAGGTTGGTGTTGCCCGGCAATTTCATTCATCTGGCTGAGGAAATGGGCTTGATAGCTTCCCTGGGAGCCTGGGTTGTCGACGAAGCCTGTCGGCAATTGCGCCACTGGATTGATCTGGGTTATGAGGTTGTGCCCCTGTCCGTCAACTTGTCCGTACGTCAGTTTCAGCAAATGGGGTTGGTGTCGCTGATCAAGGCCGCCATCGATCGTCATGCCATCGATCCCGGGCTACTGGTGCTGGAGCTTACCGAAAGCTGCATGGCGCTGGAGGAACAGCGGTTTATTGATGTGCTGGCAGATCTTAAAGCTCTGGGAGTGGCTATCGCCATTGACGATTTCGGTACCGGCTACTGCAATATCATGGCGTTAAAAACCTGGCTATTTGACGCTCTGAAAATTGATCGCTCGTTTATTGTCGGTGTTGCATCCAGCGAAAAAGACCAGGCCATTTATCGAGGTATTGTCGCCATGGCCAAACACCTGTGTTCGAGCATTGTTGCCGAAGGCGTCGAAACAGCGGAGCAATACGAATTCCTTAATTCTATAGGTTGCAACAAAGTACAGGGTTATTATCTGGCGAGCCCACAGACTGCGGTGAATTTCGTCGCCATGCTCAAAAAAATCGGCAATTCAGTACCGACCCCTGGTGAAAACAGGTGTGCACAGAAGTGTGTTGGAGACATGTGGATAAAGAGATGTGAATCATAGCTTAGGACTCCCCAGCCGTTTCAAGGTGAGAACGGGCTGGGGAGTGGCATTGCTAACTATGCAGCAAAGTTTTTGTTAACAAAATCCCAGTTAATCAGGTTAAAGAAATTTTCAACATATTTGGGGCGCAGATTGCGGTAGTCGATGTAATAGGCGTGTTCCCAGACGTCACAGGTCAACAGAGGTGTTTTGCCTTCTGTGAGCGGACAGCCAGCGGCGCCCATGTTGACGATTTCGACTGAGCCATCGCTGTTTTTGACCAGCCAGGTCCAGCCGGAGCCGAAGTTGCCGGCACAGGATGCGCTGAATTTCTCCTTAAACTCGGCAAAGGAGCCAAACGCCTTGTTGATGGCGTCGGCAATAGCGCCCGTGGCCTCGCCGCCACCGTTGGGGCTCAAGCAATTCCAGTAAAAGCTGTGGTTCCAGATTTGTGCGGCGTTGTTGTAGATGCCGCCGGAAGACGTTTTGATGATATCTTCGAGGCTCTTGCCTGCATATTCACTGCCTTCAACCAGTTTGTTGAGGTTGACCACATAGGTGTTGTGATGCTTGCCGTAGTGATATTCCAGGGTTTCCTGGGAAATATGGGGAGCGAGAGCATCCATCGCATAGGGAAGTTCGGGGAGTGTAAATGCCATGATAGTCATCCTTAGGTTACTGCTAGAGGTAAATGACCTGCCTGGAGCGGCTCAGCGTTGAGGGCTCTAAATATCAGACAGGAAGAGAAAGTTTCCAACACTGACTGGATTGGAAGTTGCCATTCTAACAAAGACAGAGTAAAAGAGTAGGGTACGGCTCGGCGGCAGATGGAAAACTCGACCCAGGTAGCGGATGGTAGTATTTTGGCTCGCGCTGCACCAGGGTTGCAGGACTGGTTAATGGGGTTAGAATAAGACGCTTAGTGCTTGTTCTTGTCTATGGGCGGGAAGCGCTGAGCCTGCAGGACTTTGTACACACGAACGGATTGCCATTGAAATAACAACAAAGGTAGACATTATGAGTGACATTATCTCCATGAACTTTATCAATTTTCTTTTCCGCTGGGGGCATTTGCTCTTTGGCATTACCTGGATAGGCATGCTCTATTACTTCAACTTTGTTCAGGGCGCCTACTTTAAGGAAGGCTCTGCGGAAGCTGTTGCCGACGCCAAGAAAAAGCTGGCGCCGAGAGCACTGTGGTGGTTCCGCTGGGGCGCCATGTTCACCTTTATCACCGGTGTTCTTCTCCTTGGCGGCGTGATGCATAACAATGGCCAGAGCCTTCTCAATGACTATATTGTCGTTGGCGCCGTGCTTGGCACACTGATGTTCCTCAATGTCTGGTTGGTGATCTGGCCCAATCAGCAGATCGCCCTGGGCATGAAAGAAGGCGATGGCTCGGTTGCTGGCGCGAAGGCACTGCTGGCGTCGCGCACCAATGTGTTGTTTTCTGCGCCTATGGCGTTTGCAATGCTCGCTTCCCCGCATTTGGGCTACAGTACTGGCCACCTGCTTTCGCAGCAGGGTGGTGGCCTGGGTATGTATGTCGCCCTGGCGATTATTGCCCTTCTCGAAGTAAATGCCCTGGCCGGAAAGCAGGGGCCATTGACCACGGTTAAAGGTGTGATTCACTGCAGCATAGGGCTTACCGTGGTGTTGGTGGTATTGTTGAAATTGCTCTGAAGTTGACCTTTTTCACCGAAAAAAGCCGGTTTTTGCCGGCTTTTTTGCTTTATGGCTATGGGTGGCCTGGAACAGGTCGCGCCGCTGTGGCTATCCAAAAGGGGGGAGATTCAGTAAAATCCCCGGTCTTTAAACCCGTCCGAGCCAGAGAGATCCCGCCATGACTGTAATCCGCCAGGATGATCTGATCCAGAGCGTTGCCGATGCCCTGCAATTTATTTCCTACTATCACCCCAAAGACTTTATTGACGCCGTTTATGAAGCCTATCTGCGGGAGGAAAGCCAGGCCGCCAAAGATGCCATGGCGCAGATTCTGATCAACTCCCGCATGTGCGCCGAAGGCCATCGTCCCATTTGTCAGGATACGGGTATTGTCAGCGTTTTTCTCAAGGTGGGCATGAATGTCCAGTGGGACGCGGATTTGAGCGTTGAAGATATGATCAACGAAGGTGTGCGCCGCGCCTATGCCCATCCTGACAATGTGCTGCGCGCGTCGGTACTGGCCGACCCCGATGGCGCCCGCAAAAATACCGGTGACAACACGCCGGCCATGATCACCTATAAAATTGTTCCCGGTGACAAAGTTGAGGTGCATGTGGCGGCCAAGGGTGGCGGCTCTGAAGCCAAAACCAAGTTCGCCATGCTCAACCCTTCCGATTCAGTGGTCGACTGGGTGCTGTCGGTGGTGCCTACCATGGGGGCGGGCTGGTGCCCCCCGGGGATGCTGGGCATCGGTATTGGCGGCACCGCAGATAAAGCCATGCAAATGGCCAAGGAAGCCCTGCTGGATCCCATCGATATTCACGATTTGCGCGAGCGCGGCGCCACCAATCGCTCCGAAGAGTTGCGCCTTGAGCTGATGGACAAGGTCAATCGCCTGGGCATCGGCGCTCAGGGCTTGGGCGGATTGACCACGGTGCTGGATGTCAAGGTCAAGGATTGTCCCACCCATGCCGCCAACAAGCCGGTCGCCATTATTCCCAACTGTGCAGCAACCCGCCACGCCCACTTTACCCTGGACGGCTCGGGCCCGTCGCTGCAAACACCGCCGAAGCTGGAAGACTGGCCGAAAATTACCTGGGAAGTCAGCAATGCCCGGCGCGTCAACCTGGATGAGGTTACCAAGGCGGATGTGGCCGACTGGAAACCCGGCGAAACCCTGCTGCTGTCAGGGAAACTGCTCACCGGTCGCGACGCCGCCCACAAGCGCATGGTGGATATGATCGCCAAGGGTGAAGAACTGCCGGTGGATTTCACCAACCGCATGATTTATTACGTGGGTCCCGTTGATCCTGTTCGCGATGAGGTGGTGGGGCCGGCAGGGCCGACGACGGCGACGCGCATGGATAAATTTACCCGCACCATGCTGGAAAAAACCGGCCTGATTGGCATGGTTGGCAAGGCAGAGCGGGGCGCCACCGCCATTGAAGCCATCAAGGACAACCGGGCGGTTTACCTGATGGCAGTGGGTGGTTCCGCCTACCTGGTGTCAAAGGCCATCAAAGGCTCGCGGGTGGTGGGCTTTGCGGACTTGGGAATGGAGGCCATTTACGAGTTTGAGGTTGAAGATATGCCGGTTACTGTGGCCGTGGATGTCAATGGCGAGTCTGTGCATCAGACTGGTCCGAAACAGTGGCAGGCGATTATCGAGGAAAAAACCCTCAGTCTGGTTTAGCGATCTCCTGTCACCGCTTTCAGGAGTATTTTTCGCTTCATCAAACCGGCGGATAGCGGCTGAAAGCGTTGCCGCTGGTGTCATTTTTTTGTAAGCAATACCCGTCATGCTCCTGATGCGGCACTTTATCGCTAAAGTGTGGACAACTTAACATTTCGTTAAATTAGCTTTCTCCTGTACAATTCTGCCTTGAGGCTTTTTAATTCAGGGTCTAATATCAGGAAGTTAAGGCTCAATCTAAAGGTTGAGCCGGGGTTTCATAGGATCTTTTCGTTCAACAAAAACAGGGTGAACATTATGCGTAAGTTAACTACCATGGTCGGTGCGGCGTTGTTGGCAACTACCTTGACCGCCGGTGCCAATGAAGGTCTCTATCTTGGCCCATCCGTTTCCCACTATTTGCTCGACAAGGAGCGTTCGGTAACCAACGATTCCGAAAATTCCACTGTGCTCGGCCTTAACCTGGGTTACAGGTTTGCCGGTCCCTGGGGCGTGGAGCTGGGCTACGGCTCAGATGTCGGCGGTGAAGATCTGGATGTCATTAAACTGGATGCGCTTTATTTCCTTGAGGCCCGCAACGGCTGGGCGCCCTATTTTGTCGCGGGCTTCTCAGATTTTGACCGCGACGATGCCCTGTTGCCAGATGAGGACAGCACCCAGCAATTGGGCGCAGGCTTTGGTCTTTCAAAAAGCTGGGGTGGCCATTGGGAATTCCGTGGTGATGGCCGTTTCCTCCACAAGCTCAGCAGTGGCGCCGACGCCACCGATCTCGCCTTTAATCTGGGGCTGAACTACTACTTCAGCGCGCCTGCGGCAGAGCCTGCTCCTGTTGTCGCCGAACCCGAGCCACAGCCAGCGCCACCACCAGCAACCCGTACTATCACCGTAGAGCTGAAGGTGTTGTTTGAATTCGACAAGGCAGAAGTTCGTTCCATTTACGGTGACGAGCTTGAGGCTGTCGCCAAGGCGATGAAGCAACATGACGATATCGACCTGGTACTTGAAGGCCATACGGACTCCGTCGGTACCGATGCCTACAACCAGGATCTGTCGCAGCGCCGGGTTGACGCCGTTAAAGCGAAACTGGTCGAGATGTACGGTATTCCCGGTAACCGTATCAGCACGGTTGGATATGGTGAGAGCCGTCCTGTGGCCGATAACAGCACCGATGAAGGTCGCGCTAAAAACCGTCGCGTCATCGGCGCGATGACCTTTGAAGAAGTGGTAGGCAACTAAGCAGTTCCTTGTCTACAAAAAAACGGCACCTTCGGGTGCCGTTTTTGTATTGGGGGATCAACAGGCTATGACGTCGATTTTCTGGCACGATTACGAAACCACGGGAACATCACCCGCCCTGGATCGGCCGATTCAGTTTGCGGGCATACGCACCGATGAGGATCTCAATATCATTGGTGAACCTCTCAGCCTGTACTGCCAGCCGTCCAAAGATATTCTGCCCCATCCAGAAGCCTGTTTGGTGACTGGAATCAGCCCCCAGCTCGCCGAAGCCAAGGGGGTGCCGGAACCGGAATTTATCGCCGCAATTCACCGCCAATTTATGGTTCCCGGCACCTGTGGCGCCGGCTACAACAGTATCCGTTTTGACGATGAGGTTACCCGCAATACCCTCTATCGCAATTTTTACGACCCCTATGAGCGGGAGTGGCAGGGCGGTAATTCCCGTTGGGACATTATTGATATGGTGCGTC
>JBFXIU010000027.1:0-23997 GCA_050175615.1 Porticoccaceae bacterium
CATTGCCTCCAGCGGGTTTGACACCTATGCGCCGGAGATACAGAAGCGGCTGTACGAATACCCGGAGCGGGTGCCGTTGCAGCGCTATGGCACGGAGGCGGAGATCTCGGCGGCGGTGGTATTTTTACTGTCGCCGGCGGCGGCGTACATTACGGGCAGCTGTATCCGTGTGGATGGTGGTGCGCCGAATGCGCGTCAGACGTGGAATCTGGAGAAGAGCGATCGCAACAAGCCGTTTGAGGGTTTCCATCGCTCCAAAATTCCCAAGGTGCTCGCCAATAAACCGGAGTGAATTTGCTGGAAAAACCGTGGCGATTTTGCTCCTCCAGTCAATCAGCACTGCGGTTATTGGAGCAATAAAGTTCCTGGCTGAGGCTGCGGGAATATTGATTTTCAAGTGATACTGTCAAGTGGAAAGAGTTAACGATGGGTAAGTGGGACGACAAATTTAAGCGCGCCGAGCAAAAATGGGACTCCTGGAAAATGCAGGAATACGCCCAGCACGATCGAGTCTTGGCCAAAATTATTGAAGACAAGGCGCTCTTGCTTCCCAACCACAATGTGTTCCAGTTTGGCGACAGCCAGATCAGTTTTGAGCAGCTGCATGTGCGCACCAATCAGGTTGCCCAGGGTTTTCGCGAACTGGGCGTCGGCTACGGTCACAAAGTGGCGTTGATGCTGCCCAACTGTGCTGAGCATATTTATTGCTGGTTTGGTTTAAACAAGGTGGGCGCCGCAGATGTGCCCATTAATATTGCCCTGCGTGGCAACGGCCTCGCCTACCAAATTAATCATGGCGATTGTATTGGCCTTGTCGCCGACGAAGACTACCTTGAATATCTCGACAAAATAATCGGCCAGTTGCCGCAATTGCGTTTTATTATTGTTCTGCGCAGGCAGTCGAGGAAAGTCACTTTACCGAACTGGGCTAATATTGAAAGCCTGGATTACCACGACTTTGTCAAGCGTCCGGAGACGTCCCTGGATGTCAATGTCAACTTTAAGGATTTGTCCAGTATTCTCTATACGTCGGGAACCACAGGGCCTTCAAAGGGTGTGATGATTTCCCATCACTACTGGTACAAGGCTGCGGCTTCCTCAGTCAATTACGCCAGAATCACCGAAGACGATGTTTTATATACGCCCATGCCATTCTTTCACTCTGCCGCCAGGGGAATGACCATTCTGCCCGCTATTCTCGCTGACGCAAAGGCCGTGATGGTTGAGCGCTTTTCCGCCAGCGGCATGCTCGAAGACGCTCGGCGCTGGAATTGCAGTGTCGCCAATTATATTGGCGGCATGATTTCCATTCTTATGAAGCAGGAAGCCAGGGAGCGCGATGGCGACAATCCACTGCGCTTGATGGTGGGCGGCGCAGCGCCAGCGCCCTTGTGGGAAAGTTTCCAGGAGCGCTATAACACCATGTTGCTCGAGCTGTACGGCCTCACCGAATGCTTGTTCAATCTGGTTAACCCTTACGATAATCGCCGAGCCGGTTCCTGCGGCAAGCCCATCAATGGCTACCGCGTCAAAGTGGTCGATGACGATGACAATGAAGTGCCGCCAGGTACGGTGGGTGAAATTCTTGTCCAGCCAGAATCCATGTTTCTGGGTACTAACGGCTACTACAAAATGCCTGAAGAAACCCTCGAACTCACCCGCAATTTCTGGTTTCACACCGGGGATCTGGCGCGTATGGATGAAGATGGCTACTTTTATTATGCCGATCGAAAAAAACAGGCTATCAGACGCCGGGGAGAAAACATTTCCTCTTTTGAGGTCGAGTGTGTCATCAACGAGCACGATGCCGTGCTCGAATCCTGCGTGGTGGGAGTGCCTTCAGAATTAGGAGAGGAGGACGTTAAAGCGGTTGTCGTTTTGAAAGAGGGCTGCAGCCTCGATCATATGGAGCTGATCAACTGGTGTAAGGCGCGCATGGCTTACTTTTCCATTTCCCGCTATATTGCCTATCGCAACAGCCTCCCCAAGACGCCCAGTGACCGTGTCGAAAAATACAAACTCAAGGAAGAAGGTGTCACCAGTGACTGCTGGGATTTTGAGTTGACAGGTATTGATTTAAGGAAGCCCTGATTAATGTCATTCCCGCCCAGGCGGTGATCTATACCTGGCGGACTATTATAGACTCCCGCCTGCGCGGGAGTGACAAAATCAGAATTAATCAGAATTTCCTTGAAAAATAATTTCCTGTCAATTGGGTAAATGGGGAAAGGAAAACAACGTCTGCTACTGTCTTTGCAACGGCTTGAGATATTTGAGCCGGCGAAATTTACGCCCCAGAAAACAGGAAAACAATAATGAATCACACAGCGAATAATGGTGCGGTACTTGAAAAACCGAGTTACAAATTTGTCGTTCTGGGGCTTATTTTTCTCCACTATACCCTGAACTATATGGATCGGCAGATCATCGCGATCCTGTCGGTTCCCATCCAAAATGAGCTTCACCTCACCGACATGCAATTGGGGTTGTTGGGGGGCTTTGCCTTTGCCCTCTTTTATTCGACATTCGCCATTCCAATAGCCCTTTTTGCGGATAGATCCAGCCGCAAGCGCATTATGGCAATTGCCATCGCGGTTTGGAGCGGATTTACTGCGCTCTGCGGGGTCGCCAATAATTTTTGGCAGCTGTTTATGTTTCGTCTCGGGGTTGGAATTGGCGAGGCCGGTGGGGTGGCTCCCTCCTATTCGCTGTTATCTGACTATTTTCCTCCCAACCAGCGTGGCCGCGCCCTTGGCGTGGTGAGCTCGGGTATTCCTATTGGGTCCGCGCTGGGGCTGGTGCTGGGCGGAGTGGTTGCGGAACACTATGGTTGGCGCATGGCGTTTATCTCGGTGGGGCTGTTCGGCGTCCTGGTCGCGCCAGTCATTTGGCTGGTTATTCGTGAGCCAGCCCGCGGGCGTTATGACAACATCAGTAAGCCTGCAGCGCCGCAAAAAATTATGGAGACCTTTCGCTGTGTGTCTGCCTGCCCCAGTTTTTGGCTGTTATCCCTGGGAATGGGCACCGGCGCCATGGTGCTTTATGGCTTTGGTTTCTGGCTGCCTGCCTTTTTTCAGCGCAGTCATGGTTTGAGTCTTCATGATACGGCGCTGTTATTTGGCACCCTGGTTTTGATCGGGGGGCTTCTCGGCAACTTTCTCGGCGGTTGGTTTGGCGATAAACTGGGATCGCGCAACCCCGGCTATTATGCCTACGTGCCCTGCATTGCCTTTATTGCCGGTTTGCCTTTGCTTATTGGCGCCTTGTGGGTGGACAATCTCCCTCTGGCGTTTTTTCTGTTTATTTTTCCCCAGGCCTGCGGTGTCATTGCGTCCTCTCCTGTAGGGGTCGCGGTGCAAAATCTTGGTTCCCCCGCCACCAGAACCACCTTCGTTGCCTGTTACCTTTTTGTGGTCAATCTGCTTGGCCTCGGCCTGGGGGCTGTTATTCTTGGCGCGCTCTCAGACATGTTCGCCGATCGCTTTGTGGCAGATTCGCTGCGCTACTCCCTTCTTGTCTGTGCCGCGTTACTTTACCCCCTGGCGGCACTCTTTTACGCCCTGGCAGGTAAACGCCTGGATAGGGATTGGTATCGGGAAGAAGCTGATCTATAGCCGCGCGGCAAGGATTAATTTCCTGCTCGATGCACGTCAATGATCGTCGGTCAGCATTTTCTCAATCAGCGCTGGCATCGGTTGTATCACTGATACCCCGCCCTGGTCCTGGTACTGTTAATGCCACAGATGGCCGGGCTAAAGTGCCGGCAAGAAGGCAGGCTTATTCAATATTTTGAATTTGCTCCCGCATCTGCTCGATGAGAACCTTCAATTCCACCGCTGATTGGGTGGTATCGGTGGCGATGGACTTGGAAGACAGGGTGTTGGCTTCGCGGTTGAGTTCCTGCATGAGGAAGTCGAGGCGGCGGCCTATGGGGTCTTTTCTGGTTATTACCTGTTCGATTTCGCTGAGATGGGCGCCGAGGCGATCCAGCTCTTCGTCGACGTCGGCTTTTTGAGCGATGATCACGATTTCCTGTTCCAGCCGTTCCGGGTCGAGACTGAGTTGAAGGTCGTTGATTTTGTCGTGAAGGCGCTGCTTCTGGGCAGCGAGTATTTGCGGTAACAGGGCGCGGACTTTTTCGGTTTCGCTGCGAATGCTGTCGACCCGTTGAAGGATAAAGGCGGCCAGTTTGCCGCCCTCCACGGCGCGGTTTTCCACCAGTTGTTTGACGGCGGCTTTGAACAGCGCCACTGTGGCTTTTTTGAGTGTTTCGCCGTCGATTTCCCGCTCTTCGAGAACGCCAGGTCTGTCGAGAATGGTGGTGGGCGAAATTGGTGCGGGGTTGGCCATCAGCTCGGCTACCTGCGCGGCGGCATTGATGTATTGTTGGGCTTTATCGATGTTAACAGCGACCCCCTCCTGTTCCCGGTTGAGTTGCAGTTGCAGGCTGCAATCCACCTTGCCGCGACCAAGGAATTGGCGCAGGGTTTCCCGCAATTCCATTTCCACATCCCGCAGTGTTTCGGGTATGCGGAAGTTGGGTTCCAGATAACGGTGGTTGACGGAGCGTATTTCCCAACTGAGGGTGCCCCAGTCGTCCTGGTGGGTTGTTCGAGCAAAGGCGGTCATACTCTGGGGCATTGGATTCAATCACTTTTTACCATCGAACGCTAATGGTAACAGGCTTAAGGCGGTTTTGTTGATAGCAGCGAAGTCCGGCAAGACATTTTGCGGGCGGACTGGGTACAATGGCGGCCTGTTTTTAACCCCAAGGATTTTTTATGACCCGTCCCAGTGGCCGCCGCCCGGAACAGCTTCGCCCCGTGCGTATTTCCCGCAACTACACCAAACACGCCGAAGGTTCGGTGTTGGTGGAATTTGGTGATACCAAGGTGATTTGCACCGCCAGTGTCGATGAATCTGTGCCGAGATTTCTTCGCGGTAAAGGGCAGGGCTGGGTAACCGCTGAATACGGTATGTTGCCCCGTTCAACTAACAGCCGTATGGATCGCGAGGCGGCCAGAGGCAAGCAGGGCGGACGCACCCAGGAAATTCAGCGTTTGATCGGTCGCTCACTGCGTTCGGCGGTGGATCTGAAAAAGCTCGGCGAGGTTACCATTACCGTGGATTGCGATGTCATTCAGGCGGATGGCGGTACCCGCACCGCAGCCATTACCGGGGCTTGTGTGGCAATGGCGGATGCCATCGGCCATGTTTCCGCCAAGCGAAAACTCAAGGAGAATCCCCTTCAGCATCTGATTGCCTCTGTGTCAGTAGGCATGTTTAACGGGGTTCCGGTTCTGGATCTTGATTACGCCGAAGATTCCAATGCAGAAACCGATATGAATGTGGTGATGAACGAAGCCGGTGGCTTTATCGAGATTCAGGGCACCGCTGAGGGTGCGCCCTTTTCCGAGGAAGAGTTTTCTTCAATGATGGTGCTGGCCAAGCGCGGTATTGCCGATTTGGTGCGGGTCCAAAAAATGGCGCTGGCGCAGCAGCGTTAGGGTATCGCTGAACGCCAAAATCTAAGCTAAAGCTACAGGCCAACACTCTAATGCCTATAGCTTAGAGCTTAGAGCTTAGAGCTTAGAGCTTAGAGCTCTTCCATGTCGTAGTCGACAATCACCGGGGCGTGGCTTGAAAAAGCGTTGGCCTTGTACATGACGGCGTATTCGACAAATTTGGCGAGATCTTTCGAGATCACCTGAAGGTCGGTGCGCCAGCCGTCGCCTTCGCCCATAACTCCAGACGGCCACCAGCTGAATTCGTCGCTGTCGGTGTTACCGCGGCGAAAGGCATCTGCGTAGCCGATTTCGCCATAAATTTGATCCAGCCATTGGCGCTCGTGGGGTAGAAAGCCGGACTCACCGAGGTGGGCGCTGGGGTTTTCCATGTCAATTTCCCGGTGCGCCATCTGCCAGTTGCCGCAGATAATATATTTGCGTTTTTTGCGGGAAATTTTATCCAAATGCCCCTGTAGTTCGCGGAAAAACGTATCTTTAAGCTGTTGACTGGGCTCTCCGGCAGTACCCGCAGGTGCCAGCAGGGAGCCGATGCTGATATTGTCGAAATCCGCCTGCAGGTAGCGGCCGTCCATATCCTCACAGCAACCGAGGCCAAAACCGAAGACGATGGCCTTGGGCGGTTTGCGTGTATAGATAGCCACCCCGTTGGTGTGTGGTTTGGGGGAGTCAAAATAATAGGCGAAATAGTCGGGCAGGGTGAACTCCTCGCGATCGGCGATTTCCGGTTCCTGCGCGCGAAGATCCTGAAGGCAGATCACGTCTGCGTCCTGGCCGGCAAGCCAGTCAAAAAGACCTCTGTGGGATGCCTGGTAAATACCATCCACTGAAAGACTAATGATTCTCATGTTAGCCCCTAAATTACGTTGCGTGTATGATAACCGACCCTTACCAAATTAAGAAAGGATACCGGCGCCATAACCGGTATTTGGAGAATGAATGAACCAGTATCAACAGTATTTTGTCGAAATTGCCTTAAAGGCCGGTGCCCTCAGGTTTGGTGAGTTCGCCCTCAAGTCGGGGAGAGTCAGTCCCTATTTCTTCAATGCGGGCAAATTTTGTACCGGTGCGGCACTGGCGGCTCTGGGGCGCTGCTATGCGGAGGCGATTATTCGTTCAGGAGTACAGTTTGATATGCTGTTTGGCCCGGCCTACAAGGGAATTCCGCTGGCAGCGAGCACTGCTGTGGCATTGGCGGAGCACCAGGGTATGGATGTGCCCTATTGCTTCAACCGCAAAGAGGCCAAAACCCACGGCGAAGGTGGCAGCCTGGTGGGAGCCCCGCTGCAGGGCAGGGTGTTGATTATTGATGATGTTATTACTGCAGGCACGGCAATTCGCGAAGTTTTGCGTATTATTGCCGAAAGCGGCGCCACCGCTGCCGGTGTGGTTATTGGCCTTGATCGCCGCGAGCGCGGCAATAATGAACGCTCTGCCATACAGGAGGTCGAAGGGGAGTTTGGAATTCCCGTCACCAGCATCATCGCGATTGACCACATTATCGGCTACCTTGAGGATCAGCAGGGCAGTCAGGAAACGGTGGCGGCGATTAAGGCTTACCGCGACCGCTATGGTGTGTGATCTTAATTTTTTAAATAATGGAGTTAATCGGTTTCAGAGGCTATGAGCCATTTGCGCGTTGCCAATAACAACAAAGCCCGCAGCAAGGGGTTGCCTATGGTGTGGGCAGTGCTCGCCATGCTGATAGCGGTCTCTTCTGGTATGGGGGCTGAGCTCGATGCGGAGGCGAGCGGGTCCAGGGATGAGATTCCTGCGGGGGCGTTTTATCGCTATTACAACGCCGAAGGCATTCAGGTCATGGACTTTAGCATTCCCCCTGAATATATCGACAAGGGCTACGAAATACTGTCGCCCGCCGGGCGTTTGCTGAAAAAAGTACCTGCGCGCTCAGACGCAGACGCACTGACAGCCGCAGAAATGGCCGCCCAGGAAGCGCAAAAAAAAGAAGATGCGTACATTTTGAGAAGTTACAGTACGCTGGCCGATGTGGATCGCGCCAGAAAGCGGCGTCTGGCGCTGGTTGAGCGGGAGATAAGTATCCTCAAGGGCAATATTGCCGAATACCACAGGCGGGAGATGGAGCTCAAGGAGCGTGCTGCGGCCTATCAGGCCAGTGGCCAGCAGGCACCTGAAAATATCACCAACATACTTTCAGAGTTGGATTCTCAACAGCTGAGCGCCCGCAAACAATTGGCAGAGCGACACAAGCAATATGCCGATGTGGTCGTCCGTTTTGATCGCCAGCGCCAGCGGCTTCAGGAATTGCGCCCCGAATTAAGGATAGAGGATGAATCTGCAGGGGGGGCTGGCGTTAGCCGGGAACCTCGGGGAAAAGCCCTGAGCCAATAACCTGCCAGTGCTGATCCCAATGCGCTGTGGGTAGCTGCTGAAAGTGGCTGCGCACATATTGATGCAGCTTGCCTTCAACCACATTGACCATCAGCGTGGTCGCCATTCCCGGGGGCAGGCTGGGGTTGATATGATCGCGTACTTCGCTGAGGCGAATCACCTGTTTAAGCTCAGAATCCAAACGCAAAAAAATCTGCCCGGCTCTGGTTTTGAGGCGGTCTTTTTCCCCGTGGAGGGCATCGCCGCAGAGCATTCTGGTGATTCCCGGGTTGCGCTCGGCGAATGTCAGTGCCACCAACAGAATTTTGCCGCAGGTCAGCGGCGCGGGCTCTTTGATCGCGGTGACCAGATTGATGGCGGAAAACAGGGCGTCCTCGGCAAATGCCAGCAGGGCTTCATACATTTTGGCCTTGCTGGGAAAGTGCCGGTAGAGCGCCGCTTCCGAAAACCCCACTTCCCTGGCCAGAGCTGCGGTGGTAATGCGGCCATTAGTCGACGATTCCAGCATTCGCGCCAGTGCCTGGAGAATATCCTCCCGTCGCGAAAGTGGCGTACTTTGTTGTTCTGCCACGGTACAGTTAGTCGCTGAGGGTGCTGTTGGCAACCAGAGACGGGGTCAGGTTTGTGATCAGGGTGCCAACCCCCTCGTTGGTAAAAATTTCCAGCAATACGGCGTGATCAACACGGCCGTCGATGATGTGGGCACTGTGGACACCAGCTTTCACCGCATCCAGTGCGCAACGGATTTTGGGCAGCATGCCTCCGTAAATGGTGCCGTCGGCAATCAGGCTGTCCACCTCCTCTGTAGACAATCCGGTGAGGATATTGCCCTCCTTGTCCTGGAGTCCGGCCACATTGGTCAGGAGCATTAATTTTTCTGCGCCGATAAATTCCGCCACTTTTCCAGCGACCAGGTCGGCGTTGATATTGTAGGCATTGCCTGCCCTGTCTACCCCAATGGGGGCAATGACGGGAATAAAATCGCTCGCAGTGAGCATGTCGATGACACTGACATTAACACTTTCGACCTCGCCAACATGGCCGATATCGATAATTTCCGGCTCATTGAATTCCGGTGACTGACGGCTGATTTTGAGTTTTTTGGCCATGATCAGCTGGCCGTCCTTGCCGGTAAGGCCGATGGCCTTGCCGCCAGCATGATTGATCAAATTGACGATTTCCTTGTTCACGGAAGCGCCGAGAACCATTTCAACCACATCCATGGTTTTGCTGTCGGTAACGCGCATGCCATCGACAAAGCTGGATTCGATCTTGAGTGCCTTAAGCAACTCGCCGATCTGGGGGCCGCCGCCGTGAACCACCACCGGATTCATGCCCACCAGCTTCATGAGAACGATATCGCGGGCAAAACTGCGTTTAAGCGCCTCCCCTTCCATGGCGTTGCCGCCAAATTTGACGACAATGGTTTTGCCGGTAAATTGCTGGATATAGGGCAGGGCTTCGGTAAGCACCCGGGCGGTGTTGATGGCATCAGTACGGGGCAGAGACATGCTGTGCTTGCTCCTGAGAGTGATAGATAAAAGTGGCTATTCTAAGGGCAAGCCTGCTGTAAACATACCCCCGGCGACAGCTGTCTGTGTGCGAGCCGCTAAAAATCCAGAGGCAGATCCGGGCTTGCCGCCTGAATATGCTCCTTGAATTTTTCGATGATGGCCTCAAGAGCCGCAGGGGAATCGGCTTCAAAGCGCAGCGTCAACGCTGCCGTGGTGTTGGATGCTCTTATCAGTCCCCAGCCCTCTGGGTATTCGACGCGGAGGCCGTCAATGGCAATAACCTGGGCGCCATCCCAGGCGCTCTGGTGCAGTAGCAGGTCGCGGATAATTTCCTTTTTGTCCTCTTCGTCGACGGGGATCTTGATTTCGGGTGTTGAATAGCTCTCAGGAAAACTGGCGACAATGTCGTCCAGTGTTTCTTCCCTGAGGGTGATTATTTCCAGCAGGCGGGCAGCGGCATAGAGGCCATCGTCGAAACCAAACCAGCGATCGTTAAAAAAGATATGGCCGCTAAATTCCCCCCCCAGGGGGGCGCCGCTTTCTTTGACTTTGTTGCGAATATGGGCGTGGCCGGTTTTCCACATCACCGGTCTGCCGCCGTAGTTGGCGATCAGCTCCCGGAGCCTGCTGGTGCTTTTGACGTCAAAAATAATATCAGCCCCTGGCGTTCTGGTAACAATGTCGCGGGCAAAGATCATCAACAGTTCGTCGGGCCAAACGATACGGCCTGACCGGGTGACGGCGACCAACCTGTCGCCGTCACCATCAAACGCCAGACCCAGATCAGCCTGGGTGCGGGCAATGGTGTCGATAAGGAAGTCGAGGTTGGCCGGCACTGTGGGATCGGGGTCGTGATTGGGAAAGTTGCCATCCACTTTGGTGAACAGTTCAGTAATGTTGGTACAGTCGAGGAGTCTGAATAAGTCTGGTGCAATGGTGCCGGCAATGCCGTTGCCACAGTCGATGACGACATTGAGGCCGGAAGCGGGCAGGACATCCTCGGCAATTTTTTTAATGTACTGTTGATGAACGTCGAGGGTTTCGATGGTGCCCGCCCCCTGGGCAAATTTTGCTGCCATCATTTCGGTGCGAAGTGCCTGGATGTCACTGCTGCTCATTGCCTGATTGGCGAAAATTATTTTGAAGCCGTTGTCGTCTCGAGGATTGTGGCTGGCGGTAACCATGATACCGGAATCGCAATTGTTCATGGTGGCCAGGGCAAAATTCAGCACTGGCGTTGGCGCCTCACCGATATCGATAACGTTGCAGCCGGTGGAAATAATGCCAAAAGCCAGGGCTTTTTTCAGCGCCGGACTGGAATTGCGGCCATCGGCACAGATCGCCAGCTGGTTATTGCCGCTGCTCACCTGACGGCTGCCCAGAGCTTTGCCGAGTAGAGAGGCAAAGCTTTCGCTGATTTCCGTTTCGGCTTTGCCGCGGATGTCGTAGTCGCGAAAAATATGGCCGGGAATGCTGGAGGTCTCTTTGGCAGCCTTTATTGGTTTTTGCTTCGGTTTTTTGGCGGCGGCAATGCCCTCTTCTGGGGATCTGTTCTGCTTATTGCGCTGGTATTTTTCGGTAAACAGGTCATCCTTTGGATTAAGTGTGCGGGTTTTCTTGCTATCTGTCTGGATAAAGAACAGATTTTTCCGAATCAACCAATAGCTAATAGCCAGAGCCATAAGGCATAAGGCTGTAAAAGCCGCATAGAACCACAGTTTTGAGGGCTCAATACTGGCCAGTAACTCGCGACTACCTGTGAAATGCAGGTGCCACTTGGGGACGATGGTGGGCACAGAAATACTGTGATCGTCCAGCTGGCCACTGCCTAGGGTGAAAATAGAGCCGGCGGGAAAGCGTTCGACCTCTTGTGTCAGTTGCAGCCTGCCCTGAATTTCGCGGCTGCCAGTGATTTGGGCGCTAAGGGCTTTGGGGTCAATGTCCAGCAGTAACACCCCTGCAACTTCTGGTTTTTTGGCATTTTTCACCACACCGCCAGCAAAGATGGGGCGGGCGATATAAATGCTCCACTCGTTCAGCTTGGACGCTCGCGGTGCCGGATGGTCGCCGTTTAACGCTATTCTGTAAAGGTTTTCGGCGACAAAATTGTGCTCTAGCGGAAAGACATCCTTGCTGTTGCCAACCAGGTAGATATGTCGCGCCTCGCGAATTTTTGCCTTGGCATCGTATAGCCAGGCGCTTCGAGCGCCTGGCGTATCCAGAACCCGCGCATTGCTGACCCATGCACTGGGATTATTTTCCGGCAGTAACAGGGTTTTCAGGGTGTTGGGATCCCTGCTCAGCAAGTCTGCGCGGGCAATCAGGTCTGCCACGAGCTTGTTGAATTCCTTGAGATAGGTGCTGGAGCTGATGGCTAGTTGGGTCTGAATGGCGCGTTGATAAGGCTTGTCAATCAGTAAATTGTGAAGTTTGATATGGCCGAGGACGAGGCCGCAAATCATCAGCAGCAACGCGCCGAAACACCATCTTGGCAATCGGGGTTTGGCATTGATAAATGCGCGGATGGAGGTTTTGCTGCTAATCATGTAGACGCTGCCGAGACCCTGTTATTGACTATCCGTGAATGGCACGTGCCGCTTGGTTACAGTGACGCCAGCTTTTCGATGAGTATTCGCGCCAACTGGGTTTTGCTGAGTATAGGCAGCTCCTCGATGGCCTCTTTGGTAATAAAGTAGACTTGATTGTCATCGCTATTAAAACCAATATCGTTTCGAGAAACATCGTTGGCGATGATAGCGTCGAGGTTTTTGCGGAGCAATTTCCCACGGGCGTAGCTGACAACATCGTTGGTTTCTGCGGCAAAGCCAACGGAGATGGGGCGGTTGGCCTGGGCGGCAATGGTGGCGATAATGTCCGGGTTTTTTTCCAACTCAATGACCATGGCGTCCTGGTCTTTTTTGATTTTCTGGCTGGCCGCAATCCTGGGGCGGTAATCGGCTACGGCGGCGGAACTGATAAAGAGCTGACAATCCGCCGTTTCTTCGAGGCAGGCGGCGAGCATGTCTGCGGCGGAGATTACTCGGCGGATGGTGACGCGCTCGGGACAGGCAAGATTGGTGGGGCCGGAAATAAGCACAGTGCGGGCGCCCGCCTCAGCAGCGGCTTCCGCCAGGGCGTAGCCCATTTTCCCCGAGCTGTGATTGGAAATATAGCGTACCGGGTCTATGGCCTCTCTGGTGGGGCCCGCGGTGATAACCACTTTCTTTCCCGCGAGACTGCCGGTCTTAAACAGGGGTTCGATACCGGCAATGATGTCCAGGGGTTCAAGCATTCGCCCCAATCCCAGATCGCCACAGGCCTGTTGCCCCTGGGCGGGGCCCAGTACTTTGATGTTGCGTTGCTTAAGTATGCTGAGGTTGTGTTGAGTGCTGTCTTTGCTCCACATGCCCTGGTTCATCGCCGGTGCTATGACAACAGGCGCCGGAGTGGCCAGGCAAATTGCCGTCAGCAGCGAATCCGCCTGACCACCGGCCAGTTGTGCCATCAAATCCGCAGTGGCGGGAGCAATCAGCACCACATCTGCCCAGCGGGCTAGCTCAATATGTCCCATGCCCGCTTCCGCCTCGGGGTCGAGAAGGCTGTGGTAAACCTGGTGGCCAGACAGCGCCTGCATGGTGAGGGGGGTGATAAATTCCATGGCCGCGCTGGTCATGACGACGCGCACGCTGGCGCCGGCATCCTGAAGCCGGCGGACAAGATCAGCGCTTTTATAAGCGGCAATACCGCCACTGACACCCAATAAAATGCGTTTGTTGGACAGAGAGCTCATTAACAGACCTGAAAAATAGGTGTAGGCGTATTAAGATAACACCTGACTATTTTTTTTTCGATCAGGGTTTTACAAGCCTGTGGATTTATAGCAATTTTTCAGACAAGGAGTGTCATTATGGGGATAAAAGACTGGCCGGAGGCCGAGCGCCCCCGTGAAAAACTATTGCAACGGGGAGCCTCTGCGCTTTCAGATGCAGAATTGCTGGCAATTTTTTTGCGCACGGGAACTCGAGGCATGACCGCCGTTGATCTGGCTCGGCATCTTGTCAAGCGCTTTGGTGGCTTTGGCGGTTTGTTGTCGGCGGACAAAAAGACCTTTTGCGAGGCGCGGGGGCTTGGTGAGGCAAAATTTGTTCAGCTGCAGGCCGTGCTGGAGCTGGCGCGGCGCCATCTGGGTGAAACCTTGGAGCGGGGCAATGTCTTCACCAGTCCCGCTGCGGTGATGCAATACCTGCAAGCCCAGCTCGGTCACCGCTGTCAGGAAATTTTTGTGACCCTCTTCCTCGATACCCGCCATCGTCTGATTTGCTGTGAAGAGTTGTTTTTCGGCACCATAGACGGCGCCAGTGTTTATCCTCGGGAGGTGGTCAAGCGCGCGTTGCATCACAATGCCTCGGCGGTGATTTTTGGTCACAACCATCCGTCGGGTATCGCAGAGCCCAGCAGGGATGACGAAGCCATCACCCGACGCCTCAAGGAGGCGTTGGCGTTGGTGGACATTCGAGTGCTCGATCATGTGGTGGTGGGTGTAGGTTGCGGTGTGTCGATGGCGGAACGCGGCCTTCTCTGAGGTTCTTTTTAGGGTTTTATGGGTGAACCTATTTTGGTTATTGACAAAATCCATTTGATTTTGTGGCGCTGCTTTGGTATAAATCGCGCCTTCCTGCGGGCTGCCCGCATGTTTTTGTCGTACCTGCCACGCGAGAGCGGGGAAAACCACAAGCGAAAGCTGAAAAACCAGAATTTTTTTAGAGGCCTCATCATGTCCAGAGTATGTCAGGTTACCGGTAAGAAGCCGATGACCGGAAACAACGTTTCTCACGCCCAGAACAAGACCCGCCGTCGTTTTGAGCCCAATTTGCACACGCACCGTTTTTGGGTTGAGGGTGAAAAACGCTTTGTGAAGCTCCGTGTTTCCAGTAAAGGTCTGCGCATTATCGATAAACAGGGTATCGAGAAGGTTCTTGCCGATCTTCGCGGTCGTGGCGGAAAAGTTTAAGGGGAATTGAGCAATGGCAAAGTCAAACAGAGACAAAATCAAGCTGGTTTCCAGTGCAGGCACTGGCCACTACTATACCACCACCAAAAACAAGCGCACCATGCCTGAAAAGCTTGAGCTGAAAAAATACGACCCCGTCGTTCGCCAGCACGTGGCCTATAAAGAGGCTAAGATCAAGTAAGTGTGGTGTTGGGGGCGCCCAATCGGTTTTCCCGGCCGCGCGCCTCCTTTTCTTTTCTGATGCTGGTCGCAGAGTTGCTGCTATAAAAAGATTGTCGCTAATTCAGAACCAGAAGAAACCTAAGGACATAAAAAAACCGGCAACCAGTGCCGGTTTTTTTATGTCTGAGAATTCTATTTCTTGGTGGATAGGGATATGTCGTAAACCCCTGCTTCCCTGGCCTGGTCAGAAATCTGAACAAATATTTCTGTTTTCGCCTTTGGTGCAGCGCTGATAATCACTTTAGCCTGGGGGTTTTCGGCGTGAATTCGCTCCACGTTGGCGCGAACTGAGCGCACATCAATACGCCTGCCCTCAAGCAGAATATCATTGGCCTCTGTAACCTCAAAGACGATATTTTTATTTTGCGAATCCGGTGGTGGCTGATCCGTCGTTGGCGGTCGGTTGACATCAACGCCGCTTTCCTTAACAAAGGATGCTGTCACAATGAAAAAGATCAGCATAATAAACACCACGTCGAGCATTGGTGTTAAGTCAATTTGCGAATCTTCTTCGGCCCTGCGCTTTCCTAAGGCCATAAACTTCTACCCCGTAACTGGATTGAAAGGCGAGCATAATACCCACTCGAGAGGCATTTGCCCATACTTGTAATAGGAAAAGGCAATTTCTTTGAATTGCCATCTGTCAAACAGGGCTCTAGTATGCCGATAAATTTTCAAGAAGAGAAGCCCTGTGCCGGAACTGCCAGAAGTTGAAACAACCCTTCGAGGCGTTGCGCCCTATGTCGTTGGGCAACAGATCAGCCAATGTGTTCTTCGGGAGACGAGGCTTCGTTATCCTATCCCAGCGATGTTATCAAAGCGGATTGTCGGCCGCGAAGTTGCCGGGATCTGGCGCCGGGGCAAGTACCTGTTGTTTGCCATAGATGGCGGCCACATGTTGGTGCATTTGGGAATGTCTGGCAGCCTGAGGCTGGTGGCCAAAAACAGTCTTGAAGGAAAGCATGATCATGTGGATTTCGTCTTGGCGTCGGGAATGAGTCTTCGCTACACAGACCCGAGGCGCTTTGGGGTGATTGCCTGGGTGGAAGGGGATCCTCTATGCCATCCGCTTCTCTGTTCTTTGGGGCCGGAGCCCTTAACTGAAGGTTTTAGCGGTGAATATCTTTATCAGTTGTCCCGCAAACGCAAGGTACCGGTAAAGAGTTTTATCATGAATGCCAATGTGGTGGTTGGTGTCGGAAATATTTATGCCAATGAGGCGCTGTTTCTGGCGGGGGTTCATCCGCTTCGCCAGGCGGGAAGAGTATCCCGGGAATCCTATAGGCGCTTGGCGGAAACCATTGTCGGTGTGCTGGCGGCGGCCATTGACCAGGGAGGAACAACGCTGAGAGATTTTGTCGGCGGCGATGGCAAGCCCGGTTATTTCAGTCAGTCGTTGAATGTTTACGGTCGCGGTGGCCAGCCCTGTGTTCGCTGTGGTCGACCCTTGAAGGAAGACCGGCTGGCGCAGCGAACCACAGTATTCTGCCCATTCTGCCAGCGTTAAACCGGTTGGACAGGTCAAAACAGGTTGTGCAGAGGCTCCCTAGCTTTTAAATTTGTTGCGCAGGGCGTCGACAACCACAGGGTGGACAAAGGGGGCAATATTGCCGTTGAGTGAGGCGATTTCCCTAACCAGGGACGAGGAAATATAGGAGTGTTTTTCGGCGGGTGTCATGTAAATGGTTTCGGCATCTGGGGACAGCGCCCGGTTCATATTGGCGAGCTGAAACTCGTACTCGAAATCTGATACCGCACGCAGGCCGCGCAATACGGCGTCGGCTTTTTGATCGCGGGCGAAGTGCACCATCAAATAATCAAAGCCGACCACTTCGACATTGGGCAGGTGGCTGAGGGCAGTCTTCGCCAGCTCAATGCGTTCATTCAGAGAAAACAGGGGGTTTTTCTTTTCACTTTTGGCGATGGACACAATGACTTTGTCAAACAGCTTGCAGGCTCTTTCGACGAGGTCTGAATGGCCGTGAGTGATTGGATCAAAGGTGCCTGGATAAACAATGGTTGTCATGGTGTCCCTCCTTCAGGGTGGGCAATAGTACAACAGCCGTGCAGCCCGCTCAATCGCGGCATAATAACTGGTAGTGAACACCGGCGCTGCATTTTTCGCGCACTCTGCGCCATCCGGGCGGTGGCGGGGCTGGCTGGGATGCGGGACTTTCCACATAGATCAGGGCTTGCGGAGAGAGCAGGTTGGCAGACAGCAGCGCGTCCACTGCTTGCTGGTGAAGGTTTTCGATAAACGGGGGGTCGACAAAGACGATATCAAAGGGCTTCGACCTGCCTGTTTGATCTGCCGCCAGTCTGTCTGCCTGTGCCTGCAGCCACACAAAAAAGTCGCTGTTGACAATAATGGCATTGGTCGCCCCCAGTGCCAGGCGATTGTTTTCCAGGGCATGAAAGGCCTGAGCGTCCTTTTCGACAAAAATCACCTCTTCGGCGCCCCTGGACAGGGCTTCAAAACCCAGGGCGCCTGAGCCTGAAAAGGCGTCCAGGCAGCGAGCGCCGGGAATGCTGGGGTTGAGCCAGTTAAACAGCGTTTCCCTGATTCGATTCCCGGTGGGGCGCAATCCCTCTGTGTTCGGGAAATGAAGGCGTCGACTGCGCCATTTGCCAGCGATAATGCGCAGCTGGTTGGTTTTTTTTGCCTTGCTGTCTGCGCGTGTTTGCTTTTTGGGGGGCAAGGTTTCGGTCTCCTCGGTACGTTGTTGAGAGTGAAATCACTGCTGCTGGTGGCGGTCAGAAAGTGATAGGATACTCCCATTTTTAATGATGTCAGGTAAAAGTCTCAATGACTGAAAACAGCAGTGACGACAAACAACCGTCAAAAAAGAAGGGGTTGTTTGCCCGATTCAGAAAAGAGCAGGTAGCAACACCTGTCCAGGCCAGTGAAGCTCCAGCTACAGGCGCTAAAGCCGAGGCGCTTCCCCAGTCTACGCCCGCCGACAATCAGCAGGTGCTGTCCGCCGATAACGCCGCAGACATTCGCCGCGACGCAGGCGGGGAAACCAATAACGCGGGTAATAGTGCGGCTCGGTGGCGCCGAGTTTTTTCCCTGCGCGGTGACGAACAGACTGCCCAGAGTGCGGAAAGCCAGCGGATTCCTGGCGATGACAGGTCATCTCCCTCGGATTCGCTGCCTACCGCCAATTACGACCAGGAGGTTGCCACTCCTGAAAATGCCCTGGAGGCGGATTCGCCGTCAACTGTCGAGCTTGCCTCGAAAGAGGTTCAGGCCGACCAGCCCCGTCCGTCAGTCGCGCAGAGCGACGCTGGTCTTGAATCGAGATCGCCGAATGCTAAAAACCGGGAAAATTCCAGTGACGGGGCGGCAGGTTTTCCGCATGTTGAGCCTGGCGCAGGCAGTTTGCTCGTTCAGGGAGAGCCCCTGGCGGCGACAACCTCTGCTGTTGCAGAAGCGGGGGGCATTGAGGGCGAAAAGGGGGAGGAAGCTTCAAAATTTGCCAAATTGAAACAGGTCTTTAGCCGTAGTCAAGAGCCAGCCGACAATGTCGATAGCGATGTCGGTGCCACACCAGCGAAAACGGGCAATGACAAGCGTTTTGGCAAAATCAAACTGGCGCTCGCCAGAACCGGCAAAGGTCTTGGACGGATCTTTCTCGGCAAAAAACAGATCGACGAGGATTTGTTGGAGGCTCTCGAAACCCAGTTGCTTACCGCCGACCTGGGTATTGAGGTTACTTCAGAGGTGATTAACAGTCTCACAGATAGCGTCAGACGCAAAGAGTTGGGCGATGTTGCCGCGCTGCAAAATGCCCTGAAACGGTTGTTGGTGGCCATACTCAAGCCCTGTGAAAAAAACCTGGTGGTCGATGACAGCAAGCCCTTTGTGTTGCTCACCGTCGGGGTTAACGGTGTCGGCAAAACCACCACCATTGGCAAGTTGGCAAAACAGTTTGTCAACAGCGGTCGCTCGGTGATGCTGGCAGCCGGCGATACCTTTCGCGCCGCCGCCGTGGAACAGTTGCAGGTGTGGGGCGAGCGCAACCAGGTGGCGGTGGTTGCCCAGCAGACAGGCGCCGATAGTGCATCTGTCATTTTTGATGCGGTGGCGTCGGCTCGCGCCCGCAATATTGATCTGTTGATCGCCGACACGGCGGGGCGCTTGCACACCAAAAACAATCTCATGGAGGAGCTCAAGAAGATCAAGCGGGTAATGGCCAAGCTCGATGCCTCGGCGCCCCACGAGGTGCTTTTGGTTCTTGATGCGGGCACGGGTCAGAATGCGGTCAATCAGTTGCAGCAGTTCCATGAAGCGGTGGGGGTCACAGGCATCGTACTGACTAAATTGGACGGCACCGCCAAGGGCGGGGTAATTTTTGCCCTCTGCCGCCGCTTTGGTATTCCGGTGCGCTATATAGGTGTCGGCGAAGGACTGGATGATCTGCAACCCTTTAATGCCGAGGATTTTGTCGATGCTCTGCTCGCCTCCGGTTCCCTGGAATAAACCATGATCCAGTTTGACAATGTCAGCAAGCGCTACCCGTCTGGGCACGAAGCGCTGGCCAATCTCAGTTTTTTCCTCGAGGAGGGGGAGTTCGCTTTTTTGACCGGCCACTCAGGCGCGGGCAAAAGTACCCTGTTGAAGCTGATTACCCTGTTGGAGCGACCCTCCCAGGGGCAGGTGCTGATCAACAGCAAAAACCTCAACCGTCTCCACGCCAGTCAGGTGCCCTACTTTAGGCGCAGGGTGGGGGTGGTTTTTCAGAATCACCACCTGCTGTTTGATCGCAGTATTTACGACAATGTTGCCCTGCCTCTGGAAGTGATGGGTTTTCCCCGGGCGGATATTCCGCGCAGAGTGCGTGCAGCTCTGGATAAGGTGGGGCTGTTGAGTCGTGAAAAACAAAACCCGATAACGCTCTCAACCGGCGAGCAACAGCGCGTTGGTATTGCTCGGGCGGTGGTGCACAAACCGAAAATTTTGCTGGCGGATGAACCTACAGGCAATCTCGACCCGGCGTTGTCGGCGGAAATTATGAATCTGTTTGCCCAGTTTAACGATGTCGGTGTCACCGTGCTGATCGCCACCCATGATATCGCCCTGATTGCGCCCATGCACTGCCGGGAGATTCATCTTCGGCAGGGTCGTTTGGTGGAAGGCTGATATGGCTGACCAGCACACCAGAGCGCGCAAAAGCACTGCGGGCGCCAGCGAGAGTCGCAACTCGCTGCGCCACCGCCTCAATAATTATTTCCGCCACCATCGCAAAACGCTGGCGTCAAGTTTTTTCCGGTTATTGCGAACCCCGGTGCAATCGCTGATGACGCTGTTGGTGATTGCTATCGCCATGGCGCTTCCCGCCGGGCTCTATTCTGCGGTGGACAATCTCCGACAGCTGGGGGGCGGCATCGAACTCAATGCCCGCATGAGTGTGTTTCTGAAAAAAGACGCCACTGATGAGGATGTTGGCGAGCTGATGGCGGAATTGGAAACCCGCGATGATGTCACCGCTATCATCTACCTGAGTCGCGATCGCGCTCTGGAGGAGTTTCGCCAGGCCTCGGGTTTTGGTGATATCCTCAACCTGTTGGATGAAAATCCTCTTCCAGCGGCCATTTTGGTACAGCCTTCGCAACAGGTGACTAAAGATCCAGTAGCTGCCGAAGCCCTGCTCAACTGGCTGAAAAGCCAGGACAAGGTTGACGATGTCAGCGTTGATCTGGCCTGGTTGCAAAAGCTGCATGCCTTTATCGATGCCGGTCAGCAGCTTGCCCTGGGGCTGGGAGCGGCGCTGGGCATAGGCGTCTTGCTGGTTATGGGCAACACCATTCGCCTGGCCATCGAAAACCGCCGCGAGGAAATTGTGGTGGTCAAGCTCATTGGCGGAACCAACGGCTATGTGCGCAGACCCTTTCTCTATACCGGATTTTGGTACGGTATTGGCGGCGGCATTCTCGCCTGGTTGCTGGTGTGGGGTGGGTTTATGTCTTTGGGCTCCGAGGTTCAACGCTTGTCTGCCCTCTATCAAAGCGGTTTTGCCCTCAGTGGCCCCAGTCTATCCACGCTGCTGATACTTATGGTCTGCGGCGCATTCCTGGGATTGGGTGGAGCCTGGCTTGCCGTTGCCAGCCATTTGCGTAAAATTGAGCCGACTTAGAGCCTGTGCCCTCAAAATACCGGCTTCTGATCGCTGAGTGGTAATGCAACTTTCTGATTTTCATCAATTTAGCCTTTTTCCCTGGTTGTTTGTGGGAACTAACTAAGGGTGGTGGACATCTAATGGCGAGCTGTTAAACTAGGCCGTCTAAACCAAGAGGTAACTATGAGTACAAGTTTGCAATCTGTAGCGCTGTTGTCACCAGGGGAAAACCTGGCGTCCTACATGCAGACAGTTTCTTCCATTGCGGTACTGACCGCCGAGGAAGAGCAGGCTCTTGCTGAACGTCTTTATTACCATGAAGACCTGGACGCCGCCCGCCACCTGGTTATGTCTCACCTTCGCTTTGTTGTTCATATCGCACGCTCCTATAACGGCTATGGCCTGCCCCTGGCCGATCTGGTGCAAGAGGGCAATGTCGGCCTGATGAAAGCGGTCAAGCGCTTCAATCCCGAAAAAGGGGTGCGCCTGGTCTCCTTTGCTGTGCACTGGATCAAGGCCGAAATCCACGAATTTATTCTGCGCAACTGGCGCATCGTCAAAGTGGCCACCACCAAGGCGCAGCGCAAACTGTTCTTTAACCTTCGCGGCGCCAAAAAATCCCTGGCCTGGCTGACTAACGATGAAGCCCATGCCGTGGCGACAGATCTGGGGGTTGATGTGGTTCAGGTGCGCGAAATGGAAAAGCGTCTCTCCGCACGGGATACTGCTTTTGATGCGCCGGATGACGGTGATGATGACGGCTATTCGGCGCCGGTCTATTACCTTGAAGACAAACGCTCTGACCCTGCGCTGCAGCTTGAGGCCGAAGACTGGGAAGAAACCAACGTTAATAAGCTGGAAGATGCCCTGGCCGCGCTCGATGACCGCAGTCGCGATATCCTTCAGCGCCGCTGGCTCTGCGACGACAAAGCAACCCTTCACGACCTCGCCGATGAATACGGTGTTTCTGCAGAGCGCATCCGTCAGCTTGAGCAAAACGCCATGAAGAAAATTCGTGTTGCCATGGAGGCCTGAGATATTTTCTTAAACGCAAGAAAATAACCCTCCAAGGTCGTTAAAGCAGTAGAGACACATCAGCCGCGGCAAAGGCCGCGGTTTTTTTATGATTGAGAGAAGCCCGGGTCAATGTCATTTCTGCGCAAGAGTCAATCTATAATTCTTTGATTTTTTGAAGATTTTTGCCGGCACTGTAGAGGCGAAAATGGAATTAATCAGAATCTGGTTTTCATCGGGAGTCGTCAGTGATCAGATCAGTCACCATTATTGCCGCCGTTCTGGGGCTTGTCGGGGTTGCTCTCGGAGCCTTTGGCGCCCACGGGTTAAAGTCGGCGGTCAGCCCAGATATGCTCGATGTATGGAAAACAGCGGTCAGTTACCAGATGTACCATACGCCTGTGATTTTGATGCTGGGATTATTACCCGCCCTGGGCGGGGGAAAAATACGCGCCCTGGCCAGTGTTTGCTTTATTGCCGGCACACTGGTTTTTTCCGGCAGCCTCTATGCCCTGGTGATTTTGAATATACCCGGTCTTGGTATGGTGACGCCGTTTGGCGGCCTGTTGTTATTGCTGGGCTGGCTGACCCTGATTGTTGGTTTTGCAACCCGCGCATTTGAATCCTGAGGAGTTGCCGTGGATATTCGCCCCGAATTCAAACAGAAAGCGATTCGCAGCTATGTCATTCGCGCCGGTCGCATGACCGAAGGCCAGCGCAAGGCCTTTGACGACCACTGGGGCTTTTACGGCCTCAGCCTTCACGATGGCAGCGCCTGTTGGCCGGAAGTTTTTGGCCGACAAGCACCAGTGGTGCTGGAAATCGGTTTTGGCATGGGTGACTCCCTGTTGGAAATGGCGCAGGCAGAGCCCGATAAAGATTTTGTCGGTGTCGAAGTCCATCCTCCCGGCGTTGGTCGGCTTATCAATAATGCCGCTGAGCAACAGACAAAAAACCTGCGGGTGTACATGGCGGATGCGCTGGACGTACTGCAGGACTGCATTCCCGATCAGAGCCTGAGCCGGGTGCAGATCTATTTTCCCGATCCCTGGCACAAGAAGAAACACAACAAGCGACGCATTATTCAACCCGAATTTATTCAGCTCCTGCGCACCAAACTCAGCATTGGCGGTCTTATCCACCTGGCGACGGATTGGGAAAACTATGCCGAGCAAATGCTTGAGGTGATGTCCCAGGCGGAAGGTTTCCGCAACCAGGCCGGCGATGGCTACGCCGAACGACCCGCTTTCAGGCCGGTGACAAAATTTGAGCGCCGGGGTGAGCGCCTGGGGCATGGAGTCTGGGATCTGCTTTTTTCGCGACAAAAGTGATAACAGGTTTGTAAAAGCTCCGCCTGGCACTGTGGCAATGGCGGCGTTTCAGTTAAGATGCCCCACAGGTTAACGACAACAAGGAAACAGTAATGAAAATTAAGACTCTGGCTGCCCTGGTAGCCCTGACTGTATTGATGGTGGGTTGCGATAAGGCGCCCACAGAAAAAGCCGCTGAAGCACCAGCGGCAGAACTGACGACCCAGGAGCAGAAGCTCAGCTATATCTTTGGTCAGAACATCGGCAGTCAGTTCAAAACCGAAACCATGGATATCGATGTGGATGTTTTTGCCATGGGTGTCAAGGATGCCATGGCCGGTGTCGAACCCAAATTGGCCGAAGCGGACGTTATGGAGGCACTGCAAAAGTTCCAGGAGGACAAAATGGCGGAACAGCAGAAGTCTTTTGATGAGGCCTCGGCAAAGAATATCGCCGAAGGCGAAACCTTTATGGCGGAAAACGCCAAAAAAGAGGGGGTTGTTACCCTGGAGAGTGGCCTTCAATACAAAATTATTGAAGAGGGTGAAGGTGCGGTGCCCACTGAAACAAGCACAGTGGAAGTTCACTACAAAGGCACCCTTATTGATGGCACTGAGTTCGACAGTTCCTTCAAGCGCGGTGTTCCTGCATCCTTTGGTGTTACTCAGGTGATTCCCGGCTGGACTGAGGCGCTGATGCTGATGAAAGAGGGCGCCAAGTGGGAGCTCTATATTCCACCCTCATTGGCCTATGGTCCCGGCGGTGCTGGCGGCCTGATCGGCCCCGAGCAGACTCTGATTTTTGAAGTGGAATTGCTCAAACCCAATGTGGAAGAACAGGCTGAAGAGGCAACGGATACAGAGTAAAATTAATCCCAGACTTGCCAGACTCTGACAGCAAAACGCCCTGAAA
>JBFXIU010000028.1:0-23515 GCA_050175615.1 Porticoccaceae bacterium
GTGTGCTCTTCCGATCTCCGAAGTGGAAATAAGTAGCATTACCAGGGCAACAATAGGCGCAAGTAGAGGGGAACGTTTCATAGCAGGCTCCATAATTATTATTAATTGGAAATGTCGGTGTTATTTTTTATGGCAATCGATTAGCCATCCCGGCAGCAGGTGAAACAATCCCTACGCCACCCACTGCCAGGAAATTCAGCTTTTATCGCTTTATTGGCTATCCCTACTTAAACCCGACATTGCAACTTGCCGGGGTGGTACTACTGATTTTTCCATAGGTTATTGTCTCGCCCAATTTTCAGGCTTCGCCAGCGGGGCTGGCTCCTACGGAAAGAGAATTTCCTGTAAGAGCCAGGCGCCTGTGAGACTAAAAATTTACTGTCACCTCGACACCAAAGCGGCGCGGATAGGGCACCGTAGAAAACAGGGTTCCTGTCGTTGGATCGGCCTGCAAACCGCTGGACTCGTCGTTATCGGTAAGATTTTTGCCATATACCGTTACCTCGAGTTTTTCATCGCTGGTTCGATAGGCAATCACCGCCCCCAGATCCCAGAAGGCATCGACCTCGGAAAACGGGTCGTTGGTGGCGAGAAAATACTGGGACGCGACACGGGTGGCATCGACATGAAAATTCATTGACCCCATATCCTTCAAGGGAACACGGTAATCCGCCGCAATATTAAAGGTGTAATCCGGCGCTTCAATCAGGTCGTTGCCGCTGAGATCCTGGCCATTGAGAATCAATGTCTTGTATTCGGAGTCGAGCAGACCCAATCCTGCCCTGAGACTGAAATTTTCAGTGGCCTGAACGGCGGTCTCTATTTCGACACCGGTAATTCTCGATTTGCCGGCGTTCACTAACTGCTGCTGGCCGATGCCGACGACATTGATAAACTGCTGATCCTCAAAATCGTAATAGAAGGCCGAGGCGTTAAAGATAAGACGGCGCTCAAACCAGCTGGATTTGATGCCCGCCTCGTAGGACAGCAACTTTTCCGGCTCGGCAACGGTTAAAGCATTCAAGTCCAGAGCACCGCCGTTGATGGCGCTACTGCGATAACCCTGAACCACCTGGCCATAGAGCATCACGTCCTCAGTCACCTGAGCCTGCAAACCCAGCCGTCCGGTAGGTTCACCATCGTCATAGGTCACTTCATCGCTTTGACGGGGAATAAAAGGCGCCACCGCGAAATCTTTGAGAGTGCCTTCATCGTCGGTATAGCGCAGCCCGGCATAGAGGGTATAAATGTCGCCAAACTCATAGCTGATGTCGCCATAGATAGCGTAGGATTCGCGCTTTTGGTTATAGCTCTGATCCAACACCACCCCCGCGCCCTGAAACAGGGGATCGTTAAAAAGGGCAAAGGTGGTATTAACGTCAACGTCATCCTGGTAATAGTAGAGACCGGCGATCCAGTTAAAGGGGCCGTCATTATTAGAGGTAAGGCGAAAATCCTGGCTGATTTCCTCATTTTCGACACCAAAATTCAAATGCAGCAAATCGAGGAAAGTGGCGTCGCCATCCACCAGGTTGAGAAAGCGGCCTTCCACATAGGAGGTGATGGAGGTCAGGGTCAGATTGCCCAGCTCCTTATTGACTGTAAGGTAGGCGCCATCGCCCCGCACTTCAATCACGCCAGAGCGATCTGTAAAGACCTCATCCCTGGCGAGGGGCTGCCCGGTAAAGGGATGCACCCTGGGGTTGACGCCAGCGGCATTGACACCGCCGGGGAACAGCCCCGTGTTGATGGCGCCGATGGCGTCCGAATTGCCCTCGGCCTTGAACAGCCTCAGGGTTGCGTCGAGGCCATTATCATCCCTGTAACCCAGGGTTAGGCGATAACCCTGGCGATCGATGCTGGACAAATCCCGCCCCTGGGGATTGAGGTTTTTGATATAGCCATCGGAGTGCTCGCCGGTAAACGCAAAGCGGGCGCTGAGGCGATCGTCCACCAAAGGCAGCTCGACAGCGCCCTTGTAATTGTCGTAGCCGTTGGAGCCTGCGCCTACAGTGACATAGCCGCCGCGCTCAAAAGTGGGGCTTTGGGAAATAAAGTTAATGGCGCCAGCGGTGGTGTTTTTGCCAAACAGGGTTCCCTGGGGGCCGCGAAGCACCTCAACCCGTTCAATATCAAAAATCTGGGCGCCGCCCAAATAGGAAGCTCCCACATAGACCTCGTCAAAGAAAATCCCCGTGGGAGAAATGGCGTTGAGATTAAACTCCGCCGTCGACACTCCCCGCAGGGAAAACTTGGGTTGCGACTCATCCCCCAGCAATGAAACCCGCAAGTTCGGGGTTTGGCGGGCGATCTCTGTGCCGGTGTCGATTCTGGCGTTTTTGAGGGCGCTGGCATCAAACACAGTTTCAGAAATAGGCACTTCCTGAAGATTTTGTTGCCGCTTCTGGGCAGTGACGATGATTTCATTGAGCACAACGGGGTTGTCAGCAAAAACTGCCTGTATACCGCCGCCGGAAAACAGCGCACCAAAGAGTGTTGCTAACAGTGTTTTTTTGGTTTTTATTTTGTTTAAGGTTGTTTGTTCTGTATGTTTGGTTTTTTCTGTGTACATAGTTCCCTTCTCTTTTTGGTACTGCGCCGCTTCCAGCACAGATATTTTTATAACCCCTGAGTCAGAGAAACTACCCACAAGCCCCGAGCCTTCAAGTAACAGCTCCAGTGCGGTTTTTACCGTGTATCTGCCAACAACCGCATTGGCCTGACGGCTTTTGGCATCCTGGTAAGGAAAGATCAGATAGACATCGGCCTGCTCAGCCAAACGATTCAGGGCAGACGCCGAATCCAAAGCAGGAATATGAATGTCGTACAAACGCTCAGCCTGGAGTTCAGTGGCATACCCAAGGGTAAAAACCGCCACCCACATAGACAGAATCAGCCATTGCTTAACTGAATACTTTACTAATCCGGAAGACCGGATTGCCTCCATAACCGCGCCATCTTTAATTACAGGTTGCCAACCGCTTGTCTTGTACTTTTTTGCCTGCGCAGCAGCCCCTCTGCCCATAAGACAAAAAAAGAATAGAAAACCGGATAAAAATTTTTTCATTGCCAATAGATTTTTCGCGCCAGGTTTCAGTTGAAGAGCGTTTTACACCGGCAAACCGATGGATGATATGCATAGTTGTATTGCTGCCAGCACCCACTGGCAAGTTCAATCATTATTAAGGGATTGCTTTAGAGCGTGGCGGAAAGCTCGACACGATTGTAACCAAGGTAATTGACCTTGAGATTGAAGTTGGCTTCCAGGGCGCTGAGGAGCGCATCAATATCGCCAACCTGAAAGCGGCCACCGACCTGAATAGCCCTGACGTTTGGATCGGGAATTTCTATAGACAGGGTGGTATAACGGCCAATTTCATTGACTGCCTGCTCTAGGGTTTCACCATTAAACATCAAGGAACCACTGCGCCAGGACTCGCGGCGCGCCAATTCTTGATCGCTAACCTGTTCAACCTTATCCAAGACATCCACAGGTTCTCCGGGGTAGCCAGAGGACTCACCAATGGTAATACTCTGATGAGCCTCGAGCATCGCCAGCTCCCTGGACAAACTCCTGGCGTACTGATCAACTGGAACCGCCAACTGTGCAAGAGATTGTTCTTTTTGGGTTTTTGCCTCTTCCTGCAAACTACTGAGAGCGGCAACACTGACCCGCCCTTCGGTAACAAGCACATTGAGATCTTTCTGTTTCAGGTAAACGGTAAACGCTGTGCCTACGGCCTGAACGCGATTATTTACCGCATAGACCCGGAACGGTTTTTGTGGATTTTTCGCGACACTGAAATGCGCCTCACCCTGAAGCAGGCGAATATTTCTGTACTCGTTATCGAACTCCACCTGTATCTGGCTGTTGGTATTGAGCTGCACTGTCGAACCGTCGGCAAGAACAACCTGGCTTTGCTGCCCAACGGCAGTGACATAGAGTCCATTGGTGCTGTCATCTCCAGGAAAATAATAGGCCAACAAGGCAATGGCTATCACAACCAATGACGCCGCAACACCAATGGCCGTGGTTTTAGCGGGACACCACCTCCCCCTTTTACGAAAGATGTGTTGAACCCAGCCATGCCAACCGCCCGACTCCCGCCTGTCCAGCGGCACAACCAGCTCCGTCAGACTATTATTCGCCCAGAATGCATTGGCACTGCTAAGCTCCTGGCGATGCACGGGGCTGCGCGATAGCCATTCACGCAAGGCGCCAAGCTCTTCAGGGCTGGGAGTGTCCAGCCCGTCCAGCCTGATAATCCAGGCTTCGGCTTCCCGCCTGATAACGGCACGATTGGGGAGTTCGGTGATATTATCCATAACCGCCACTGTCCCTGAGCACGTTAGCGACAGGAGCCGTCGAGGAACGGCGGGGCTCCCCACCATGCTTTTCCATGTAATCCCGACATTTGGACATGCCAATGTGCAGTTGCTTTTCTACACCACTGAGAGAGATGCCCATGCGCTGGGCAATCTCCTTGTGGGACAAACCCTGCACCTTGCGCAGCAAATAAACCTGGCGACACTTTTTCGGTAATTGCGCAATGGCATCACAGTAGAGCTTGAGGGTTTGCTGAGCCTCCAGCTCATTTTCGACGGTTGCCGAACTCACCGATTCGGTAACGGTGGCCGACTGGCACTCTTCGATGTAATCGGTCATCCTTTGGGATTTGCGATTGAGTTCGTTTAAGGCCAGATTTTTGGCGACACTGAACAGAAAAGCCTTTGGCTGTTCAATTCTGCTGCCGTCTTTTTCCAGGCTAAACACATTGAGATAGGCCTGTTGAAGGACGTCATCTATATCCTGATCACGCCCCAAATAGCGGGTCAAAAAACGCCGCAGAAAGCCTTTATGCTCCAAAAATATTCTGGTGATCTCCGACGGTGCCGACAGCACGGTTCTGGCTGTTTTTTTTATTGTCATATTACCCCGCTCCAACGAAAAATACTGAAATGTGGATAACCATCTGACTACGGCAACCTATGATAAATGCTCGTGTTGTCGCTCAATGATTTCCGCAAGGCGCTTGGCTTCGGCAACCGAGGCCAGGATGCGGACATTGGCGACAATAGCTCTCAATTCCTCCAACCACTGCAGACGCTCCAATGCAGCCGCCTCGGACTGTTCAAACAGACCGCGACTTTCGGCTATTTTAACGGCATTGTCAAAATAACTCTGGGAAACGGACTCCTCGCAATGAATCCGGTGCTGAAGAACCCGCTGTTTACCCAGGGCAAGACTGTCGGTGATGAGCTTTTTGGTATCGACTTCCCCCTCCGCCGGAATCAGCGACAGGGCTCGAGCAAAGATCAGATAGGATTCCAAAAACGGTCGCAGGGTGCCGTGGCCAAGAATAGGTTTGAGGTCGCGCAGCATAAAGCGAATCGCCTTTCTTCCCTGAACCATAGTTTCACGCCACCCAGGCACGCGGGCATCAAATTCCCGATTCAGAGACTTGAGGAATTCATCACTGCTTTCAAAGAAAAATTCATACTTGAGCAAGTCCCTGAGCCGTAGTGCTTCCTGGTGGAACTGTTCTATAGCAGCCTCGCCCTCATGGGTTACCGCCAGCAGGGCAATATCCCCGATAGCGCTGGTAATAAAAAAGTGGATCAAACCATTGCGGTAGTAGGCCGCCGTCCTTCCCGTGTTATAGGGAATCATGTACAGCACTTCCACACCTTCCTCGGCAATATTGATGACACCGGTGATAGAAAGTTGTCGCAATGAGCGCTCAAGAATTTCTGGTGTCAGTTGAGCGGCATCGGTGGTCATGGGAAAGTTGAACAGCGCAATAAACCCCAGAAGGCGATTGATTTCAACCTGGAGTTGATTAAAGGTAATCGCCCGGTGTCCATGCTCCAGCAATACATAGGTAATCAGGGAATTGACTGTTATCGGTGTCGCTTTATTGACATCCACCGCCAGGGCGAAGGCAATTTTCTGCATGTCGCGCCTGTCGGGCGAGGCTCCTGCGCTGGGATCAATAGCGCTGGTATCAATATAGTCGCTGATCTGTACGCCCTGGCCAAATCGCACATGGATTTTGCCGTGGGGGTTGTTGAGGCCGCTGAGGTATTGCATAAACCAGGAGGCGGATTCAGGTCTTTTTTTGCCGCCGGCCTGGAGCGAATCGTAATCGGCAACCTCTGGAACCTGATCGTAGATGATCGAAATCGGCATCAGCATCAAATCCGGAGCATCATCGCGCAAATAGGCGCTGACGATATAGTTGATCAGCCCAAACCGCGGCGGCATCAACTTTCCGGTGCGCGAACGGGTGCCCTCCAGCGCCCACATCACCGGAAAACGCTTTTCCCCCAGGTAATCAATATAGCTTTTGAACACGGATTTATAGACATCATCGCCTTTGAAACTGCGGCGAATAAAAATGGCGCCCGCTTTGCGCAACAGTGTGCCCAAACCCAGAAAGCCCATATTGATGCCGCCAAAGGTATGCAGGGGCGGCAGGTTGAGGTCGTGGAACAGGGTAATCAACAAAAAACCGTCGATATGGGATTTATGGGTAAACAGAAAGGCTACCGGTCGCTCGCTGAGAAGCTTGCGAATACGATCCAGGTCACCGGGGGCAAATTCGATTTCCTCGTCAAAACCCCTGGTATACATAAACCGACCCAAAGCGGCAGCAACGTCCAGCCCCGCCGGGGTAGGCGTCGCCGCCATTTCCCGCAGACAATCCCCCGCCTCTTTTATCAGGCTGTCCATACTGCGCCCGCTTTCCCGACTGATTGCCGTCAGCGCCTGAACCAGTTGCGGCTTGCGCAGCACCTCTTCATCAACCATTCTGGGAACCTTGTACCTGGCTCCCTTGATACTGCGTTCAGCCCGCTCCAGCGCCAGGAAGGCAGAACGCGCTATAAAGTGCGGCAATTCGCTATTCACAGAATTCTTTGCGAACCTGGCCTGAAGCTCAGCAAGGCTTGCTCCCTTGCCAACCACAACCCGATACGGCACAGGATCCTTGCTGTGACGCAGGCTTTTGCAAAGAATGTGTTGCCGCAATGATCCTGGGTTACTGTGATTGCCAAGAATAAGGCCTTTGAAAGAAACACCTTTGCGGCTCGGCTCATTCTCTATTTGCCAGGCCAGCCGCAGGGGTATATAGAAAATATCCCCGGCCTCAAAATAGGAGTTTTCAAGTGCCGTGATATGGGCTTGAGGGAGCTTTTTCGATCGTAGCGCAAGAGGCAATGTCTGATACTTCAATTCGCCAGGATGGGTGTCGCGAAGGTAAGCTTCAAGAATTGACTTTTCAATTTTTGTGTTCACATCCAACAAGAACACAATCTTGCTGATTGCCTCTTTTGGCCAAGGGTTTACCGCTGTCATTTTCACCCCGCACTGCTCTTTTTATTTAACGTTTCTTTTTAAGATTAAATACCAATCACACCAAGAAGAAAAGCGCCATCTGCATCAACAACCTCGGGTTATTCAGACTTTACCATCTTTGCAGTATAGTTCGATTATTCGACCGCCCGCCAAATAGAATACGCCAAAATATCAGCTCTCCATTAAACATCGGCGGCCAATGAATTCTCGGTGATGTGTGGCTGTCTCTGCCACCGCTTCAATCATTGGAGCGTGGCCGACATTATCGAGAATGACCAGCTCCCCCTTGCGCAGGGATGGCGCCAAATTTTCCGCAGCGCTGACATCCAGCAGTTGATCCTTTCGTCCCCAGATAACCAGTACCGGCATGTCCAACACCGCCAGTTTCTGACTGAGGTCGCTGCTTTTGTGATCCGCCATAAGCTGGCGAAAAATTTTTTCAAGCACAGGGCGGCGCTCGCTGATTTGCTTCAACAGGTAAACGATTGCGATGAAAGGAAGTTTGACCTGCCGGGCAACCGCCATGGCCAGTACCGCCTCCGCCTGAGCGTGGGTGCGGGGCAGGAAAAGAATTTCGTTGTGCTCAAAGGATTCTTCCAGCACTGTTTTTCTCGCCGCCGTCAGACCCGCTGCATCCATGAGCGTCAGCGACAACACTCCCTGGGGATAGGTCAGTGCAAATCTGGCGGCGATAAAACCACCCATGGAATTGCCGGCGAGATGGATACGATCGAGGTTCAAGGCTGCGACAAATCCCTTGAGGCGCGCCACCTGATCGGCGATACCATAATCGGCCTGGAGATCGCCATTATAGGTCTGGCCAAAACCGGGAAGATCAGGGGCAATCAATCGGAACTCCCCCTTCAACACCCTGATGTAAAGTAACCAGTTGTATTTATCCGCACCATAGCCGTGCAAAACCACCATCACCGGCTTGTCGACACCGCCGCTATCAAGAAAGTGCCAGTCAACGCCGTCAATATTGACTCGCCGATGCCTGGCGCCAACAAACCGCGTCACAATGGCAAACAGCAGTTTTGCGACCTGGGATAACAACCAGAAGCGCAGAAAAAATAACCCCAGAGCTGCGGCCAGAACAACTGCGGCAATTTCTAGCAAAGCGGCACTCCCCGATTAAATCCGCGCTTCCAACCACTGCTCGGTATCAGCAAAGACCGCCATTTTTTCCGGCTCTAGAAAAATTTCATGGAACAGATTGTCATAAATTTTTAAGGTTTTGTCTGTGGAGGAAACCTTGTCATAAAGCATTCGCGAGCCTTTGGGGCTGGCGAGGCCATCGTCGCCACCGTGCATAATCAGTAGCGGCAAGGTAATTTTAGCGGCCTTGGCCAAGCCATGGTCGGCGGCAGAGAGAATCGCCGTCAGCAGTCGCGCCGTCACTTTGCCGTGAAAGACCAGGGGGTCATTGAGGTAGGCGTGAACCACTTGAGGGTCGCGGCTCACCGCTTCACCTTCCAGCCTGATGATCTGCGCCTTGGGCACGAGCAGAGAAAGTCCCTTCAAAACCCATTTGAGCGCAGAGCCAATAACTTCATCAGTAGCCAGTGCCGAACCGGATAAAATACAGCCTGAAAGGGTTTCCTGGTGGCGCAACAAATAATTGACGCTGATGACACCGCCCATACTGTGGCCAACGAGGAAAAGTTTTTTATCCGGGTGCTTACCTTTTATCTGGCCGATATAATCAAACAGTGTATCGACAAAAGTGCTCAAATGCGGAATATAACCGCGCTGACCTTCTGAGCGCCCGTGTCCCTCGTGATCCAGCGCGTAGACCCCATAGCCACGGGCGACAAAATATTCGACAAAGGGCAGGTAGCGGCCGCTGTGCTCGCCAAGGCCGTGGGCAATCACCAGAACCGCCTTGATATCGCACTCCGGCATCCAGGACTGGGTAAAGATCTGTTTTCCCGATTTGGCGACCAGGCTCCCTGTTGTGTTGATCACGCGGTTTTCCTCCCGGCAATACTGGATTCATGTACCTGATTAAGCAGCTCTGTTTCAAGATTTTTGGCAATGGCGTCCAGAGCATGACTGATTTTTGTCTGCACCCTTATAGCCTCTATTTTCGGCCAGGTGGCGCGCTCACCGTGGCGGATCAACTCGATGATCTCCGCATTGGTGCGCTGGGACAATAACTGCGCCGGGTTGTGCAACCGCCGCGGCGGCAGGATATTGATATCGCCGGTATAGGTTTGCGCCAACACCGAACTGGTGAAGGTGAGCAGCTGGTTCAACCTGGGACTCAATTTCATCGGATGGCCAATGATTTTTGCGCTGGCCAACGCCCACTGTTTTGTCGTGCTTTGCAGGGTTTCTTTGATGATGCCACAAATCGTGGAAGAATGATTTTCACTGATAAACGGCAGGGCGACGGGATTCGTCTGGCTAACTATAGAATGATTGACACCGTAGAGACGCATTACCCGCTTGATGGGTAAATCGTCACTCACCGAGCCGTCAATCCATTTTCTGTTGGGAAGATAAGGTTTGCGTTTGCCATTCCTGTCCTTGGCCGCCAGGGTCACCGGCGGAAAAAACCCGGGAAAGGCGCTGGACGCCATCAACGCCTCGCGGAGCATAACATTGGGTGACGCTATATCGTTAAGCAATCGGGAAGTTTGATGCCTTTGCACCGGCGCAACAGACACATTGATATGGATACCGGTGCGCGCGGTGGCCTCCTGAAATGTTAAATCGGGGAGAATACGAACCAGAAACTCTTCAATGGCCTTGGGCGAGACATGACTGCGGCTCAATAAATTACCAATACTGCGCAACCCCAAGCCCTGCTCCACCTGAATTTTTAAATGCTCGGCGTCAAAAATGGTTTCCAGCTCTTCATGGGTATGGGAGCCGACGATGGCGGCAACGATGGCGCCGCCACTGGCGCCGGATATAACAGAGGGCAACAAGTTCTGCTCCCATAGCGCCTTGACAACACCAAGGTGAAAATAAAACAGCGAGCCGGAGCCGCTCAGCATCAGTGCAGAACGCCCGAAACAGTGGGCGGCGCGATTAAAAAACTCCAATTTTTCATCAATCGAAATGCTGGCCACATCAGGGCTTGCCAGGTGATAAAGGGCGTTGGTGACTTCGTCTATATAATCATTGATCAGCTGCTTGGTGCCAAAGCGGGTTTTCTTGAACAGCTCGCTGCTGCCCATGCCGCCCATATTGCCGTGAATACCTTCATTGAGAGCAAACAAAAGACCGTGATCGTCACCGCTCTCTCTCATTTCGCGAAGAATGTTGTAACGCGATCTGATGGCCTGATAATCATAGAGATTGGTTCTCTCTATGGACTTCCATTTATCCATGCCTTCGATCTGGTCAATGCGCATGGCAATGTCGCGCCACTGGGCGTAGGTCTCCGCTCTATCCAATTCTTTTTGTAAGAGGTAGGAACTTCGGGATGACATTATTTGCTCCCCTTGGCAGCCGTTTTGCGCACCGGCTTGGCTCGCGGCTTGTCGGTTGCACTTTTGAGTTCACCCACAGCGGCCTCCAGGCATTCACCGAAAAGCTCCACATCGGGCATGACATCTTCAGTGGTGGTAATGCTAAATGTCAGTTTTTTGTTGTAACTCAAGGTCATTAAAAACAACCCCATACCATCGCCAAGGGGTACCATGCCATATTGTTTCAAACACCTGGCGCCATTCAGATAAATGGGGAACTGGGGGCCGGGAACATTGGAAATGGCCACATTGCAGAGACTGGCGGTCACGCCGGAGGCCATGATCATGCGGCTGGCCAGCGCCATGGTTGCTCCGGGCATATGCTTGCTAACGTCGGTCATCAGCCTTGCCGAGACCCCGGATTTTCCAGCCTTTGTCAGTTGGGTATAACGGGTGATCTCCTTCAGTCTCTGCAGGGGTGAGGCCAGATCCGTGTGCAGGTCTACCGTCATTGCGGTGATCTGGTTGCCGTCTTCACCGTTATCCGCGCCCTTTGCCGGGCGGGTGTTGACAGGCACCCAGGCAACCAGGGATTCGGAGGGCAGGCCATGGTGGCGCAGCAGGTACTTCCTCAGCGCGCCACTACTGACAGCGAGAACAACATCGTTGATTTTGGCATCCGCCACCGCTGCGGCAATGCGCTTGAAATCCGCCAGCTCAAATTCGACAGCGTGGAAGGTTTTGCGTGGCGAAACCGGTTTATTGAGTCGGGTTTTCGGTACTTTGGTTGACTCGTCATCATCCCTGGCCTTAAACACCGCATTAATCGCTGCGGGCACCAGGGTCGGTGTCGCCCGCCACAGGGTTTCCGCCAACTTTATTGGCGAACGAATATGGTTGAGCACACAGCGCGTCCACATTTCATTGACGGACGGGGGTTCCCCGGCCGACTCCGCCGCCACCGAAATATCGATGACTGGAGTACCTTCTGCGTCGAGATCGCTGAGCCCGGAAAAGAATTTGATCGTGGAAGCACCATCTACCGCCGAATGGTGAATCTTGGTCACCATGGCGAAGCTGTCCGAGGGTACATCGGCTATTCCATTGAGATTTTCCACCACATGGATTTCCCACACGGGTCGGTTCATGTCCAGAGGGCGGGAGTGGATTCTACCGACCAGATCGGAAAACTGCGCCCAGTCTCCGGGAGAGGCCAGGCGGTGGAGGTGAAGATGGGATTCAAAATCGAAGTATTCGTCGTCGACCCAGTAAGGGTAATCCAGATCCATGGGGACTCGAACCAGTTTTCTTCTGAAAATGGGGTTGGTGTGCAACCGTGACTCGACGTGGGATTTAACCAGCTCAAATACAGATTCCGCTGTCGGATTTTCCGGTTTGGCGTAAATACAGACCATGGTGACATTGGAGAGGTTGTGGCCGCTCTCCATGTAGAGAAATTGTGAATCCTGAGCCCCAAGTTGCAACATTGAATGTTCCTCTCTTAAGCCTTGCCGGCTTTTCAAACCACTTTAGCTGCTGTTTTTTTCACTGCTGTTTTCCCGGTTAACGGTTTTTTCGCGACAGCCAGGGGTTTTCTTTCCGGCTTTGGCCGGGGCTTTGGCGCCGACTTTTCAGCGCCTACCCTGCCTGGCAGGCTGGTATTTAAACGCCCGTTGGTGACAGTTTTGCGTTTTGGCTGCGTCTCTTTTGCGACCGCAATTTTCGTACCAGCAGCTTTAGACTTTGCGCTTTTCTGTGGCGCCGCCTCGCGGCCACGGCCTTTGGGGGCTGAGGGTTTGGCAACAGCGGCTTTTGCCGTTGTGGAAACCTTTTTAGCCACGGAGGATGCTGTTGCCGGTTTTTTTGCTGCTGACTTTTTCGTCACCGCCCGCTTGCCTGGCGCTTTTTCCATCTTTTGTGTTTTGCGGGAATGAACAGACTCGGCCACCCCCTCCTCGGGAAAGTCGAGAGCTTTCAAAAACATATTGCGCACATCGGTGACATGGCGGTCGAGGTTGGCTTCAGTCCAACCGGAAGTATCCACGGGAGGGAGAATTTCCACGTCGACCACGCCGGGTCTGAAGGCAAATTGGCCTTTGGGCTGAATATCGGCGGCGTTGTGAATAACCACGGGCAGTATGGGCACACCGGCCTGCATGGCAATATGAAAGGCTCCCTTTTTGAACGGTCCTGGCTTTTTCGTTTCCGAGCGCGTGCCTTCAGGGGCAATGGCCACGTTGCGTCCCTCAACAGCAAGGGCATCGACCAGGGGGCGCATGGCATCAATGGCGCTCTGGGTGTTCTGGCGGTCAACGGTGACAACACCGGCAAAGTCATAAACCTTCGCAAACAGCTTGAACTTGCCGATTTCCTTTTTGCCCACCGCGGCAAAGTTATCCCGCAGCAGCTTCATGACGATAAGGCCGTCCGTCTTGCTTTGGTGATTGTAAACCACCACCACAGGCCGTTCTTTCCAGTAATTTTCCGGGTTGCGCACATTGAGCTTGAGCCCGATCAGGGCAAAGGCAATCTCGGTGAACAGGGAGAGCATAAAACGGCGCCCTTCGTCCTTGGAGCCGTTGAGCTTCCACACCCCCAGCCCCCAGAAGTAGGAACTGATTAACGTGCCGTAGAGGCCGACGCTGCGCAGATTTTCGGCTAATGTCGGCTTACCGGTGCGAGCGAACACCTGCACCGGCCAACCGTTTTCAGAGGCGATGGTCTGCAGCCGCGAATTGGGGTTGACGATTCGCGGCATGCCCACATGGTGAAGCACTTCAATATCATCATCGCTGTCACTGTAAAAACAGCTATTGTCCAGATCAAGCTGGTACTTTTTGGCCAGGGTTTCAACGGCCTCAACCTTGCCGTGCCCCCAGCATAGAGGCTTCAGTGTTTCGCCGGTAAACACACCATTTTTGACGTCGTAGCGGGAACAGTAAACGTGATCGATATTAAGCTCCCGAGCCAGGGGTTCAACCTGGTAGGGGGTTGCCGAAGATACGATGGCCACAGTATGGCCTTTTTTATGGTGAGCCTCGATAAGGGCTCGGGCTTCGGGGTAGAGCAGTTTTGAAATATAGTGTTCGTACACCTTTTCACTGAACTCGGTGTAACTCTCCTCGCTAACGCCGCGCAACACCTTGGCGCCCACATCCATCAATCCTGAAAAGCCGATGGCGCCCATGCTGTGGTTGATCAGCGTCGCGACAATTTCGACAAACTCGATGGGCTTCATATAGCCTTTGCGCAACTGCTCGCGCAGAAAAATAAACGCTGAATAGCCGTTGATGACAGTGCCGTCAAAATCAAAGAAAGCCCCTATGGACGAACCTGAAGGCATAGCCTCGACATGGCGGACAACGTGGCTATAGGATTCCATAAGCTATCTCCTGGTAGGAAAAGATCAGCAACAGCGCCTGATTGCACCCTGTTCAAATCAGTTTGCCATATTCTTATGACAGGAACCATATAGGGAGAGGCTCCTCAGCACAATCATCTGGGTTATAAAGCAAAAACCCCGCCGAATGCCGACAACCGGCATTGCAAGCGGGGTTTTTGCTGAGCAGGTCAGGTCAGGCGATATTGCGCCCCTTTTCCTGCCAGTAGGGTTCGCGCAATTTGCGTTTTAGCACTTTGCCGTTGGCATTGACAGGAAACGCCTCGACAAAATCCACCGACTTGGGGCATTTATAGGAGGCCAGGCGCGCCTTGGCGTAGCCAATGAGTTCGTGTTCGTCGAGGGTTTCGCCATCCTTGAGAATAACCACGGCTTTGACTTCCTCCCCCCATTTTTCGCTGGGAATGCCAATGATTACCACCTGTTTAATGGCCGGGTGAAGGGAGAGGCAGTTTTCCACCTCGGAGCAATAGACATTTTCGCCACCGGTGACGATCATGTCCTTGACCCGATCCACCAGATAGAGAAAACCTTCAGCGTCCTGGCGAGCCATATCGCCAGTTCTATACCAACCGTTTTGGTAAACGTCGGGCCATAACTCCGGCTTGCGCCAGTAACCATTGTTAATCGCCGGAGTTCTCACCAGCAGTTCGCCGGACTCGCCCGGGGCAACTTCATTGCCCTTGCTGTCGACGATTTTCACATCAATCAATGGCAGTGGCTTGCCACAGGAAGTCAGCCGCTCTTCGTTGTTGAGGTCATGCTCTTCAGGTCGCAGCAGGGTCATCGCGCCGCCGCTCTCTGTGGCGCCGTAAAACTGCATAAATCGGCAGGGCATTTTGTCAAGCGCCTGCTTGATTACTGCGAGGGAGATAGGAGAACCTGCATAGACCACTTCGCGCACAGAGCTGAAATCGGTTATTTCACAGTTTGGATGGTTTACCAGCATCTGGATCATGATAGGAGCAAGCGCTACGATGGTTGGCTTTTTGGCAGTGATTTCCTTCAAGACCAGGGCAGGATCAAACATTTTTACCACAGCGATAGTGCCGCCGTTATAAAAGGCTTGCAATGTCAGGCTGACCCCGAGCAAGTGAAAGTTGGGGGCTATAAAAAGAAAAGTATCGTTATCCGACCAGGTGTAAGCGGGTTCGAAATGCTCACAGAGACGCATCATAATAATACCGCCCGTGGTCAGCTGAACCCCTTTTGGACGCCCCGTGGTGCCCGAGGTATAGAGAATCCAGGCGTTGTCATCCAAGGGGCATTCGAGCATAGGGTCGGCCTCACTTTGGCTGGCCAGCCACTGCCGCAACGGATTATCCTCCGGTTTGCCGGGGTTAATAATCTGAGATCCAAAATGAAAGTTGCCGACATCCCTGACATGATGCCAACTCCTCTCAAACTCAGCCTCTACAAAAATAAATGAAGGCTCTGCGTCGCCAACAATTTCCACCAGCTCTTCCGTAGCGAGGCGCCAGTTGAGAGGCACGAATGCGGCCGAAGCCTTGGCAATACCGAACAACGCAATCATATAATCGTCGGAGTTTTTGCCACAATAGGCAATGCGGTCGCCTCTCTTCACGCCCCCGGCTATAAGGCCGTTGGCAAACTGATTGGACAGTCTATCCAGTTCCGCCATGGTCAAGACATTATCTTCGAACAGTATTGCAGGCTTATCTGGAAAACGCCTCGCATTGAAGCGAACGATATCGCCAATGTTTTTAATCTCAGGATACGGCCACATAATAACCTCTTATAGTTGATTACGTTTTCCCTTGCGTGCCGCTTTGCAGGAAGCGTCATTGCAGGCAAAAAACTGTTCAAGCAAAAACAGTGCTGCCACCCTTTGACAACACTGGCACACTGCAACAATTTGCCACACTTTTTTTTCAAATAATTGCTTGAAAAACAAGTTGTTGGCCAGGGCAGCAAAAAAACAAAGGGTATATCAACTTCTTCTGGCAGTAAAGCAAAACCGGCTTTACCGCCAGGAAATCGACAACAACAGCTTGTCAGTTTATAAAATGGTGATACCTATTTCTTGTACGGTTTAAACATATCTTTGGCGATAATTGTCTTCATGATTTCAATCGAGCCACCGGCAATTTTGACAATACGGGCGTCGGCGTAGGCGCGACAGATGGGGTATTCCCACATATAGCCCCAGCCACCAAAGAGCTGCAAACATTCGTCCACGGCTTTACAGTGCAAATTACTCAGTTGCATTTTGGCAATGGCGGCATCGACAGCATCGAGCTTGCCCTGCATGAAGAGTTCAATACATTTGTCGGTGTAAACCCGCCCCAACACAGCTTCGGCCTTGAGTTCCGCGAGCTTGAATTGGGTGTTTTGGAAGTCGGCAATGGTTTGGCCAAAGGCTTCGCGCTGGCTGGTGTACTCCAGCGTCCATTCGATAACAGTTTCGGTAACCGTGGCGCTGCGGATGGCCTGGGCAAGGCGCTCCTGAGCCAGCTTTTGCATCATCAGCTTGAAGCCCTGACCTTCCTGACCGAGCATATTGGCAGCGGGCACGCGCACATCTTCAAAAAAGAGCTCCGAAGTGTCCTGAGCTTTCATGCCCAGCTTGTCCAGATTGGTGCCGCGCTTGAAGCCTTCCATGCCGCCCTCGACGATAAAGAGGGTAACGCCTTTGGCGCCGGCATCTGCGTCGGTTTTGGTGGCAAGAACGAGCACGTCGCACAGCTGGCCGTTGGAAATAAACACTTTTTGGCCATTGATGATGTAATCGTCGCCGTCTTTTACCGCCTTGGTGCGAATCGCCTTGAGGTCGCTGCCCGCGTGGGGTTCAGTCATGCCCAGAGATCCGATCCATTCACCACTGACCATTTTCGGCAGGAATTTCTTTTTCTGCTCTTCGGTGCCGAAAGTGTTGATATAGGTGGCCACCAGGTCGGTGTGAATCAGAAAGCCGGGGCCGGAAAAACCGGAGCGGAACAATTCTTCAAAGACGATCACATCGTAGAGATAGTCGGCGCCAACACCACCGTATTCCTCAGGAATGGTACAGCAGAGAATGCCAGCTTCACCGGCCTTGAGCCACAGTTCCCTGGGGACGATGCCGTCTTTTTCCCACTGGGCGTGGTAAGGCGCAATTTCACGATCGATAAATTTTCTGACAGAGTCACGGAACATCTCGTGATCGGAGTTAAAGAGAGTACGTTCAATCATAATAGGCACCTAAAATATTCAATAAAAAAACCAGAAATTCACTGCGCGACAAAACGCAATTCAAACAACAACTGCAACGACAATAGACACAAAAGCTATACCAATTTTCGGGATTGCTCTTCGAGCCGTTCCCTGTGCTCCGGTGCGGCAATGGCAATCATGGCGCGAATGCGCTGAGTCAGGGACTTGCCGCGCAACTCTGCCGCACCATATTCCGTCACTACAGTATCGGCATCAATAGCACTGACCGAGGGCATACTGCCAGTTAGGGAGGGGACGATTTTTGACACTGCATCCCTGCCCGCCGTTGCCGGCAACACAATAATGGAGCGCCCGCCCTTGCTGCTCAACGCTGAACTGACAAACTCGGGCAACCCGCCGGGGCCGGAAAGGTGGCCGCGGGATGTCACCGATGAATTGACCTGACCAAAGAGATCCACCTCCAGAGCACCGTTTACAGTCACCAGATTCGGCGTTTGCGACAGAGCCTGAAGATCGTGGGTCACAGATACCGGCTGAAACTGAAAGCGCTCATTGCGATCAAGGGCGCGGTAAAAATTTGCCGTGCCAAGACCGACACCGACAATGGCAGGCTGATCGGCGGCCATTGCGCCGCTGGTTTCAAGCGCCATCATGGATTCATCCAGCAACCCGGAGATGACGCGAAGGTTGCGGCGATCCGCCAGCTGGGTCACCACCGACGAAGGCACCTTGCCCAACCCCAACTGCAATGTGGCGCCGTCGCCAATATAGCCGGCGACGGTTTTTGCCATAGCTGCAGAGGTTTCGTCGGCAGTTTGTGAGGGCACGTCAATCAACGGCTGATCGATAGTGACAACCACATCGAGGTCGGCAATATTGATTCCCGCACAGCCTGCCGTATAGGGCATATGCTTGTTGATGACGCCAATTTTGACCCGCGCCTGGGGCATCACCACCGGCGCATAATCAGCACAGACACCATAGCTGCAAACACCATTTGCATCGGGTTCGCTGAGCATAACCACAGCGATATCCACCGGTTGGCGCTGGTAAAAGGACAGAACATCCCGATAGCGCCACGGACAGTACTCCACTCGCCCTCGAGCTGCAGAGAGCTGCGGTGTCATAAAAAATGTCTGACAGGCGATGTTGTCACCCAGGCTGGTGTAGTCGTGACGGTTGATGCCGGGGAGAAAAATACCGCTAATGGTCAGCGGATTCGCTCTGGCCTTGAAAATATCCAGCTGCTCAAACCCAGGAATTTCCGCAGCGCAGCCGGAGAGGTACAAAGATTCTCCGGCAGCGACAAATTGCCCGATATCAGACAGTGAAGAGGCGTGATAAGTCATAGATGGCCGTGGCTTGCTGCGGTGACGTTGTAACTGGCTTTGATTTTCAGCTGGTGGTCTATGCCGGCCAATAGCGGCTCCAACTCAGGGAAAGCCCCGTAAGCGGAGAGTTCGTTGCGCTGGTGCATGGCCAGATAGGCGATGGGACCGCCAGTCCATTTCGGCCAGCCTGCCCCCAGCACCGCGAGCACATCGGCCTCTTCGTAGCGACCATCGCAATGTTGCCAGATGTGATGGGCGATAACACCGAGTAACGTCAAGCCTGCAACCCGGTCATCCGCCGAAACTTCAGTGGCTTGGTCACCACCAATGGCAAAACCGAAAAGCGCTTCCGCATCTATGGCTTTTGCCGCTCTGGCAATTTCAGCACTCGATTTACCGCTACTGTCCACAGCCTTGCGCACTGCCGACAGGATCAGGTTCAAACCGCCTTTCGAGGAAATCGCCCACACGGGAATTTTGCCCATGGCCATGGCCAGATCCAGGGCGCAGGCGCTGAGTTCTTCTGGAGCAAAGACTTCCACTGCCTCCGCCGCTTTCAGCGACCCAAGAAAAGTAATCGAGGCAACCCCAGCCGAGGCTTTGTCACCACTAGCCGCATTGCACAGCTCGACAGCATCCTTACCTGTGGCTTTACCCGCATCGGCAACCACCATAACGCCATCGTCGTCGGCAACCACCTTGATCTTGCGGGCAACGCCCTTGGGCATTTCAACTGAGGACTGCCAGGTAATGGATTCCAGCCTTGCCGCATTGGGGGCGATATAGTTGTTTGTCCACTTTGGCGCGGCGGTCTTGTTGAGGAAGCAGGTGACTACCATATTGGCAGCCACAGGATCGCTCATCAGATCGACAAAAATATCCCACTCGACATCAAAACCGGCGTCGATGGGCAGCAGCGCCCCCTTGCCGACGCAATCCATAATCGCCTTTACCGCAGGATAGAGATCGTGCTGACGCCCTTTCCAGCCGCCAATTTCGAGACAGAAGTCTTCCCAGCTGTCGCTGTTGAGCAGCGCCAGATCTTCAGCGCCGAGCTGCCACTCCGGTTTATCCCAGCGGGCTTTAGGTTCGATGGTTTTGACCAGTGCAATCGCCTCTGCCACTAGATCAGCTTCGGCGACAACCTTATCCACCAGACCGTTTTCAAGGGCAAACTGCGGTGTCACGGGCGCGCCATCGAGGAGCATTTTCATGGCGGGCGCAACGCCGATATAGCGCGGCAGGCGCTGGGTGCCACCGGCGCCAGGGAGTAGCGCGAGGACAATTTCCGGCAAACCGAGAATCGGCGCCTGAACATCGACGCAAACCCGCCCATGGCAGGACATCGCCAACTCCAGGCCACCGCCCAGCGCCAGCCCGTTCACGGCAGCAACAATGGGGATCGGCGATTTTTCGATGGTGCGGAACAGCTTGCCGAGACGACTGAAGCGGTCGCGCATGGTCTGCCAGTCTGTGCCGAAGCGCATATTGGCAAAATCCTTGATCATCACCAAATCGGCGCCAGCGACAAAGGTACTCTTGCCGGAACGCAACACCAGCCCTTTGAGCTCAGCGGAGGCGCGTTTAACCACAGCCTCCAGGTCATCCATCATGTGCTCGGAAAAGACATTCAAGGGTCTGCCCGGCATATTAAGGGTGGCGATACCAATGCCGTCCTCGCGAACTTCCAGTGTGATATTTTTCATTTCGACTTACTGCCTATTTGGCAAATTTGCGGAAATCGGGTTTACGCTTTTCGTTAAAGGCGTTAACACCTTCTTTAGACTCTTCAGTGTCGTAGTACAGCTTGACCGCCTGGAGGGCAAAACCGCTGAGGCCGCGAATCGATTCGGAGTCGGCATTGAAGGAGCGTTTGGCCAGAGCCAGGGCGGTGGGGCTGTGTTGCTTGATGGTTTGACACCAGCTGGTGACCTCGGCTTCGAGCTGATCGGCGGGAACCACCTTGTTGACCAGACCCATATCCGCCATTTCCTGAGCGGTGTAGCGCTTGCACAGATACCAGATTTCGCGGGCTTTCTTTTCGCCGACGATGCGCGCCAGATAGGCGGTGCCCCAGCCTGCGTCCACAGAACCCACTTTGGGACCAACCTGACCCATTTGCGCTGTATCAGCGGCAATGGTGAGATCGCAGAGAGTTGCCAGCACGTGACCCCCACCAATGGCATAGCCATTGACTGCGGCAATCACAGGTTTGGGAATATCACGAATGGCGGATTGCAGCTCATCGATAGGCAGGCCGACAACACCGCGACCGTCGTAGTCACCTTCGTGGCTGGACTGGTCACCGCCAGTGCAGAATGCCTTGTCGCCGCTGCCGGTGAGCACCACACAGGCAATGGACTTGTCGCTGGCGGCAGTCAGAAACGCATGAATCAGCTCTTCAATGGTCTGGCCGCGAAAGGCGTTATAGACCTTGGGGCGGTTGATAATGATCCAGGCAGCGCCATCGCGGTTTTCGTAGAGAATATCTTCGTAAGGGAGAGTAATGTTCATAATGCTTTCTCGAATTCAGATTAATGATTGAAAGTGAAAGCCCGCAGTATGCAGTTTCTGCGGGCTTGAAACCCCTGGGGGACGCTGGGCGTCCGCCGGGATTTATACCATCGTCAAGCCGCCGGACACAGAAATGGTCTGGCCGGTGATATAGCTGGCGTCATCACTGCCAAAAAAGGCGACAATGCCAGGGTAGTCCACTGGCTGCCCCATACGGCGCAGGGGAATACCGCGCGCCATGGAATCCTTCCACTTTTCGGCTTCTTCGCCGCCGCCAACAACCGCCGCCATCGCCGGAGTGTCTGTGGGGCCTGGGCAAACGCAGTTAACCAAAACATTTTTGCGCGACAGTTCGCGAGCCATGGATTTGGTAAAGGCAATGGTGCCGCCCTTACAGGCCGAATACACCGCTTCGTTGCTGGTGCCGACACGACCGGCATCGGACGCGATATTGATAACCCGGCCTTCGCCACGCTCGGCCATTCTCTTGCAGACAACAGAATGCATGTAGATGGGGCCGTAGAGATTGAGGTTGATAATTTTTTGCCACAGCTCTGGACCCTGGGTCAAAAATGGCGAGGGCGCATCCCAACCGGCACAGTTAACCAGCATCCACACAGGACCGAGACTGCTTTCCACAGCGGTGACGGAAGCCTCAATACTGTCCATACTGGTGATGTCAGTTTTGAAAACGGCAACTTCGCCCTTGGCAGCGGCAACCACTTTTTCACCCGCTTCCTGGTTAATATCAAAAAGGGCTACCTTGCAGCCTTCTTCAGCGAGACGCAGTACGATGGCTTCACCAATACCGCTTGCGCCACCAGTAACAATTGCAACTTTTCCTTTTAAACCATTCATAACCGACTCTTCACCTCTATGTTTACAAGGACTGCTTCAGCCCTACTGCCAACGTAAAGCAACAGTATCTGAAATAATAAAAATGATCAGATTCAACCCGTTACCATCAAGTTCATAAGCAAACCACTGCCAGACAGCAAGCTTACCATCGCCGCCAATAATACATATTTTAGTTTGCTTATGTAAAGTTAATTGTGTTATTTTGTCGCCTTCTCAGGGCAGGTTGAACGGAACAAATCCAGTGAAATCAAGGGGTATTAGCACTGCGGGGGGCTTCCTTCCCAAGACGCGACTAGAGCGCAGTGAAGTCTCTCAAATCCACGATTGGGCTCTCCCCAGCCTCAAAGGAAAAGCCAAGGGCAGGAAGGCCGTTGCCCCCTGGGATCAGGACAGCATCACCATGGCCGTAGAGGCTTTTCGCAACAGCGGCGCCACCACCCACAACATCACTCAACTGACCCTGGCATCCACCTCCCACCCGTTCAAGGATCGCAGCTCGTCAGCTATTGCTCTGGCTGCACTGGCGCTACCTGATACCACATTGACCACAGACACCAGCTGCAACCGCCGCGCCGGCACTTCGGCACTGCTGCAGGCGTTGCTCAATCAAACTCCGGGCGCTGCCGCCATACTTTGTGCCGAAAAACGCGCCGCCCGTCCCGGCAGCTGGGCGGAAATACTCTGGGGCGACGGCGGCGCTGCCGTTGTTATCGATAGCGAAAACCCCATTGCCACCCTGGTGGGCTGGCACAGCAGCAGCGAAGACCGCATCGACTACTATATAGCGGAAGGCTTTGCCCCCTACCCCGGCGAAGACCGCTGGGTTAAAGATGAAGTGGTTGCCCCCAGCGTAGTGCCCAGCGGCGAAAAAGCCCTGGCCGCCGCCGGCATCAGCGGCGCCGACATCAACTGGGCAGTATTGCCGGCACCGCTGTCGACCTCGGAAAAATCCCTCGCCAAGGGGCTGGGCTTGAGCAACGCGCAACTGGTTACCGAAACCATCATGGCCAGCGCCGGCGATCTCGGCAGCGCCCTTCCCCTGTACGGACTGGCCGTCGCCCTTGAAAGCGCCAAAAGTGGCGACCATATTCTCGTCAGCAGCTTTGGCAACGGCTGCGACACCCTGATTTTCAAGGTCAACAAGCCCCTGGCAACAACAGCTGGCGAGCTCAGCGCATCAGCCCAGCTTGCCGAGTCGGTCTCCATTAGCTACGGCGCCTACGCCACCAGCTGCGGCCTCATCGATCTGGATTTTGGCCCTCGCGCTGAACGCATCGAGAAAATCGCTCTCAGCGTCCACGAGCGCGACCGCAAAGACATCACCGGCTTTTTGGGCGGCAAAACGGCTGCGGATGCCCCCAGCCAGTTCCCCAAATCGCCAATGGCGCTCGACGGCACCCTGATGGCGGGCAAAGACTACATCGACGTCCGTCTCGCCGACGAAACCGCCACCGTGGTG
>JBFXIU010000029.1:0-23386 GCA_050175615.1 Porticoccaceae bacterium
CTTCAGTCTCTCTTGATCCACCCATGGTGTTGTGGAGCCTATCCAAAAACTCAAATTATTTTGATGCCGTGATGGCGTCAGATCGCTACGTCATCAATATATTGAGCGAAAATAATAAGCCACTTTCAAAAAAATTTTCCGGAAAAGATCGCATTCTCGAAAGTGAATACACAGATATTTCACAGCCGGAATTTCCAAAAATCATAGACGCCATTGCTCACTTCAATTGCGAAGTAAGCCATCGCTATGAAGGTGGAGATCACATTATCATCCTAGGCACCGTTGTGGATTTTAAATCCCTACCCTCAGACGAGCCTTTAATTTTTTATGCAGGCGAGTACCGCTCTATAAATGCTCGCCAATCTAACCAATAAAACAGCTGTACGAGACAGAGAAATTTATTATGAAATCACACAACGAATTAGTTGGCAGGGCGCGCGAAATTGCTCCCCTGGTGGAAAAATTTGCTCATCAAACCGATGCAAATGGAAAAATATCAGATGAAGTTTTAGACCAATTTTGTGATGCTGAGCTAGTTCAATTACTTGTTCCTAAAGTTTATGGCGGACATGAATTAGGCTACAAAACCTTGGCGGGTGTTATTGGGGAAATTGCGCCCTACTGCACATCAACAGCTTGGGTTCTTTCTTTTTACATAGGGCATGCCTATATTCATACCTTGTTCCCAAAGGAGTCTCAGGATGAGGTCTTTGCGAACAAGCCTTATGTATTGACACCAGGCACTATTGCCCCCAACTTCACATTGACCCCAGAAGGAGAAGGCTACATTGCCAACGGTTTAAGCCCTTACAATTCAGGCAGTAATCGCAGCGACTACTATCTATGCAGCGGCCTGGTTAAAAGGGAGGGACAGCCACCTGAGGCCAGAGCATTTCTTGTACCATCAAAGGATTGCAAGCGCATCAACAATTGGGATGTCGCCGGAATGCGGGGAACCTCAAGTAACGATATGGCGCTGAACAATGTGTTCGTACCCAACTATCATAGCGTCTTGGTATCTGATCTTTTAAATGGCACCGCCCCAGGCGGAAAAGTGCACGCCAACCCTAAATACTCGATGCCACTCTTTCCTTTTATTCTCGGCGAAGTTGTACCTGTCATGGTTGGTGCCTATCGTGGCGCCGCAACCACTTATAAAAAAATGATCGAAGAGCGATTCATTACATTTAACGCCGCCAAGGCAGCAAGCAAACAAACTGCTCAAATCCGCGTCGGACATGGCATGGCCGGGGCACAGATAGCTGAAGATCTATTGTCCATCTATGCGAACACATTAGAAACCGCTTCTCCTGAAATGTTAAGACAGCCGGAAATGCGCGCTGCAATGAAAGCCAGAGTCGGCATGATACTGGCGTACTGCACTGATGGCATTAATGAGCTTATGAAAGGAGGAGGTGCTGCCGCATTTCGCAATGACTGCCCAATGCAACGCTTTTTCCGCGACATCAATATGCTGCGAGTGCACGGGCTTCTTGACAGCGAAACAGCGCTCGAAACTTATGGAAGGGTTCTACTGGGTCTTCCAAGTGAAGTGCCGATGTAAGAACAGTCGAAAAATACGATCTTCTCCTCGCCAAACTGTATTGCTTTACAACAGTGCGGCGAGTTGATTTCTTTTGGTTCACCTGGGAGAGGATCAATACTCCACAGGACAAGGGATATGGCATAAAACCCGAGGCATCTAATATTGTCGTAGTTCCAGGGTAAATGAGTGCCTGCAAAGGACTGTTTTTTATTCGGGAAGGATATGATCGCCTCACAGCCTTCACGTATTATTGTTTTCTATGGATAGTCTTACCTTCCTTTGCATAAAGACTCTCGGCAATTTGGTCAACTGCTCTCAGCCAAAAACAATCTCATAAATAAAGGCAATATTTCGCAGTATTTCTGCTTCCGAGAAAACATTGCGCCCAGTCAACTCTTTGTATTCCGTAGAGATGGTGAAGGGTGTACCGCCAACACCAATAATAAGGTAATAAAGCCGAGCCGGATCACATTGCCTTATTGTTCCCTCTGACTGACCACGGCGGATGATATCGATAACGAGGCTAAAGTGATCGCGCAGAAAATGGTCGATAACCCACTTTAGACGCTCGGTATCCTGATTGCCCTCTGTGGTAAAGATACGATGGATTTGCGGATACCTCGCAGAGAATCTGACAAACTGGTCAATAAATTTTTTAAGTGCAGAACTTGCCGTTTTTTCGTGATTGGTATTGAGATTTTCATGTATTTCCTTGCCGTATTTACTAAGCACGTTCTCGACCGTAGCAACCCATAACAGATCTTTGGATTGAAAGTGATAGAGCACCAGTGTATGAGTTACACCGGCAAGCTCGGCAATGGTTCTTGTGGACGCCCCCTCAAAGCCATGGGCGCCAAAACACTCCAAGGCAGCAGATAATATTCGCGAACGAACTTCATCAGCCCGCTTTTGGGTAGTCTTTTTTCTTTTCCCTTCTTTTTTAACAGGCTTTGCGCTTTTTGAGCGAGCTCGACTTTTTATTTCAGCCACACTGGCAGTGTCTTTGCTATCGTTTTTACCCACACCTTTACCATCATTTGCATCGACATTGACCGGCTTTGGGTCAGCATTTTTTTGATTCATAACATAGAGACCAAAGAAGTTTTATAAAACTGTTACTAGAGCCTGCTAACAAAAAACCCGCTAACATAAAAGGAGTACAGCCCAGCAGCTGTTTATAAGCTAGCATACCTTAACAAGTATACTGATCATTCGAAGCAAGTACCAGTGATTAAAATTCAGTTGTATGCTTTAAAAATCGATGCCCTGTGGCGCCGAGGCATGGTTTGCTTGCCAGAGGGGGCGATGTCTGAAATCAGTACATCCAGACAATACCTAAGGACACTCTGATTAATTCGTTTCCGTCACTCCGGCTCAGGCGGGAGCCCAGAAAAATCAACAAATTATAGATTCCCGCCTGTGCGGGAATGACATTAATTAGAGTTTCCCTAAATTAAAATAGCGCTCTGAAATTAATTTATAAGAAAACTCTGATTAATTCTGTTTTCGTCACGCCCGCGCAGGCTACATTCTAAAAAAATCAGCGAAGAATGGATTCGCGTCTGCACGCACTGCTGCCCGGAATAAATCCAGGATACTCAAGCTGCTCCAATTTTGTTGAAAAAACCAGCTGATTTAAACCGTTATGACCGCTGTGCACAGATGGGTTGGTATTCAGTTGGTCTCCTGCAGAGATTTCTGCCTGCACAGGAATAACGACGTGAAATATTGCGGACAGGAGTGCGGCTGTACAGGAACGACATTGACCAGAGCATCCTGAACCGCAATGACCTTTAATGTTGCTATACCAGGGCAAAATTCGAATTTCTGAGTGTACTGGTGCAATTTTCGGTCTAGACTACTGCTTATACTGCAACGAAGAGGACGTTTTATGGGAAACCGCTATCAATCGGTTCAGACATTCACCCTTAACGGTAAAGAATACAGCTACTTCCCTTTCGATAGAGTTGGCCAATATTTTGCTTTAGATAAGCTGCCGTTTTCCATAAAAATTCTTCTTGAAAACCTTCTTCGCCATTGCCAGGAAGAATTTGTCAGCGATAGCCACATCGAAGCCGTCGCCGGCTGGGATCCACAAAAAGAACCAGACACCGAAATCGCTTTTGTGCCCTCTCGAGTGATTTTACAGGACTTTACCGGAGTGCCAGCCATTGTCGACCTGGCCACAATGAGAGACGCGATGGCGTCTCTGGGGGGCGACCCCGACTTGATTAACCCCCTCTCCCCCGCCGAGCTGGTTATTGACCACTCGGTAATGGTGGACTTCTTCGGCCACAGGGATTCCCTCCAGCAAAACACAGACCTTGAAGTTGAACGCAACAAAGAGCGCTATCAATTTCTCAAGTGGGGTCAACAGTCCTTTAACAACCTGAAAGTTGTACCGCCTGGAACCGGCATTGTTCACCAGGTCAACCTGGAGCACCTGGCGCGAACCGTTTTCAGTGCGGAGAAAAATGGCCTGTTACTGGCTTATCCTGACACTTTGGTAGGCACCGACTCCCACACTACCATGATCAATGGTCTCGGCGTACTCGGTTGGGGCGTAGGCGGCATCGAAGCTGAGGCTGCAATGCTCGGACAGCCCATCTCTATGCTCATTCCCCAGGTTGTTGGTTTCCACATCACCGGCAGAATGGCTGAGGGCGCCACCGCCACAGACCTGGTGCTCACCGTCACCCAGATGCTTCGCAAGCACGGTGTTGTCGGCAAATTTGTCGAGTTTTTTGGTTCAGGCCTCAAGCACCTGAGCGTCGCCGACCGCGCCACCATTGCCAATATGGCGCCTGAGTATGGCGCCACCTGCGGTCTGTTTCATATTGATGAGGAAACCCTGAATTACTTGCGCTTTACTGGCCGCGATAGCCACCAGGTTGAACTTTGCGAAACCTATTTAAAGCATATGGGGCTGTGGCATGAAGACGGCAAAGCGCCGAAAGCAGAATACAGCTCCACACTTCATCTCGACCTTGGCGATGTAGTGCCCTGCATTGCCGGCCCCAAACGGCCTCAGGATCGAATTCCCCTGGATCAGGCCAAAACCGCATTCCTCCATTCACTAAACGAGCGCATCAAGGTGCGAAATACTGACAATAACGCTGCGGAAGTCGGCTTTGAAGACGAAGGCGGCGACACTGCCATAGGCCAGCTTGCGGCTGAAGGCGCCGTTCAGGTTCACTATAACGGCCAGAGATTTACCCTTGAAGACGGCGACGTGGTTATCGCGGCGATTACCAGTTGCACCAATACCTCAAATCCAGAAATCCTCATCACGGCAGGACTTCTGGCCAGAAACGCGGTGGCCAAAGGTCTGACAACCAAACCCTGGGTGAAAACCAGCCTGGCTCCAGGTTCACAGGTGGTTACTGATTACCTGGAAAAAGCCGGACTGATGACGGATCTCGAAAAACTCGGGTTTTTCCTGGTAGGTTACGGCTGCACCACCTGTATCGGCAACTCCGGGCCTCTGCCCCCTGAGATAGAGCAAGCCATAGATCAGGGCAACTTGACCGTAAGTTCGGTACTCTCTGGCAACCGCAATTTTGAAGGCAGAATTCACGGCAAGGTTCGCAATAACTACCTGGCATCGCCCCCGCTGGTGGTTGCCTACGCCCTCGCTGGCAGCATGGCTATTGATGTCAACAAGGAACCTCTGGGGTACGATCGCGACGGCAATCCCGTTTACCTCGCCGATCTGTGGCCCAGCAGCGACGACGTTAAAAAGGTCATTCGCGACAGTCTCAATTCCGCCATGTTTATCAACAAATACGCCGATGTTTATACAGGCCCCACTAGTTGGCAAAATCTCGACGTCAGCGGCGGCACAGTCTATAACTGGCCTAATTCCACCTACATCAAGAAAGCTCCTTTTTTTGACGACATGAAAGCAACGCCTGCGCCATTGACCGCGATCACGAAGGCACGCTGTTTAGTAAAAGTGGGCGACAGCATTACCACAGATCATATTTCTCCTGCCGGCGCCATCGATATTCACAGCCCCGCAGGTGAATATCTCCAGTCTATTGGTGTGCAGCCAAAAGACTTTAATTCCTATGGCTCCCGTCGCGGCAATCACGAGGTGATGATGCGGGGCACTTTCGCTAATGTGCGCCTAAAAAACAGTCTCGCACCAAATACTGAAGGCTCCTGGACATGCCACTATCCCAGCGGAAAGATAATGAGCATTTTTGCGGCGGCGGAGCAATATCGCCGAGAGCAGGCGCCCTTGATTGTGCTTGCAGGCAAAGAGTACGGCACAGGCTCATCCCGTGATTGGGCTGCCAAAGGCCCAGCCTTGTTGGGAGTAAAGGCGATCATTGCTGAGAGTTACGAGCGTATCCATAGATCGAATCTGGTAGGCATGGGAATATTGCCCCTTCAGTTTAAACCTGGAGAATCCGTCGAAGCCTTAAACCTTGGCGGCAACGAAGTATTCACCATTGACCTGGTTGACCCAGAAAAAAACGAACTCGGCGTCAGCGCGGAAAACCCCGCAACGGGCAAAATCCTGCACTTTACAACAATTGTGCGCATCGATACTGCCAATGAATTTAAGTACTATCACAATGGTGGTATTCTTCACTACGTCCTGCGCAAGCTCGCTGGAAAAGCTGATTAGGGGAGCTCTGATTAATTCTGGTTTTGTCTTTCCCTCACAGAACCTCACACCCCAGTGGTGGGTTAGGTTCTGCCTGAGCAGGACATCAATCAGTACTTCCCTGGAAATTTTTCTACATAATTTAACTAAACGATTTTTTAGACTATGGAAAAAAAGAAAGCAAAAAACGGTGGTAAGACTATACGCAATTTACGTCTACCACCAGAAAAGCGCATTGCCGACATTATCGCTGCAGCGCGGGAAATACTTGCTGAAAAAGATTATGAAACTGCACTGATGTCAGAAATCGCAGAGAGAGCAGGCGTGGTTGAAGGCACAATTTATCGCTACTTTGAAAACAAGCGCGACCTGTTCATCAAGGTCGCCGAAGTGTGGTTTGAGGAAATACTGGCTCACAATAGCTCTGACGCGAAAATTGATGGCACACTGAACAAATTGCGCCATATGCTTTGGTGGGTATTGTCCATTATTCAGAAAGAACCTGTGCTTACTCGATTTGTGCTTATGGAATTGCGCCCCCACCCCGACTACCGTTCAACCCGAGTCTACCAGCTCAACAAAAAATTCACCGAAAACGTGATCAGTGTATACCGGGAGGCTATGGAACAGGGCGAATTTGATCAAAGCTACGACATCCCGTTTATAAGGGATCTGGTCTTTGGCTGTATAGAACATCAAACTTCCGCCTATTTAAGGAAACAGGGAAATTTTTCTGTGGCAGAACTGGCTGAAAAGATAGCAACCATTACCTACAAAGGATTGGTAAAAACGATTCCTGATAAAGAGAAAAATCTGGAGATTGCCATAGACAGACTCAACGCCATTGCCGACAGACTGGAAAAAACCAATTAAGGAAATTCTGATTTATTCGGTTTTCGTCACCCCTGCCTATACGCAGGACTGACATTAATCAGAGCTTTCTAAGAAAATCAACCGGCAGGATCAGGATGTGATCAGCCAATGGAAGACGCAGCCTTCAAAAACAATTAAGCCGAACCTCCATGACAGAGGTTCGGCTCAACATAACACTTTAATGACTAAAATTGATAGCGTACTTCAGCACCTACCACCCGCCCTCTTCCCAGAGGCGAGAATGTCGGCAGAGGACGAGGGCCCGCAGCGCCATCACCGCCAAATAATGGTGTATCTGGCATTATAGAGTCATTGCCATAGGTGGTTTCATCTGTAAGGTTTTTACCGTATAGGGTATAAACGAACGGACTTTCATTGGGTCTGTAGGTGATATTGGCATCCACTAGATTCACATCGCCATAGAAGCCCAGGTTGTTGTCTGTATGATAGGCCTTATCCCTGTGGTTGTAGGCCAGACGAACGGAGGTAATGCCAGAGTTGCTTGGAATATCCAAAGTGGCGTTGACACCGTAGGTCCAGGGAGATTGGCGCGGCAGCTTGAGACCAAAATCCTTGTCATTGATAACACCATCGCCGGTGAGGTCATAGACGATTTCTTGGTACTCGGAATCTGTGTACCCCGCATGGGCGCCAATAACCAGGTTATCAGTTGCCAGTATTTGCAGTTCAATTTCTCCACCCTGGACTTCCACTTCACCAGAGTTGACCAGCAGCTGACCAATGCCGATACCAGGAATAGGAACCTGAGCATCGCGCTGAATATCATCAATGGTATTGTGGAATAACGCCATATTCAACGTGGCGCGGCCATCAAAGAGTTGCTGTTTTGCACCCACTTCAAACGCTGACTGCTCTTCCGCTTCAAAGGGACCGGGGGCAGCACCTGCAATAGTGTTTCTGAAGTTATAGCCGCCACTGCGAAAGCCTTTGGCGTAGTAGCCGTAGATCTGGGTATCGTCGTTGGGCTGCCATTGAAAACCGAGACGAGGAGACACATCCGTCCAGCTTTCGCTGTCTTCAAAATCAGGGTAAATCACTCGAGCAGCGTAATCAGACCCTGTGGCAGAAACCGTGGCGACACGGGCTTCTTTTTTCTCCCAGGTGTAGCGCAGACCAAAGTTGAGAGTCCATTGCTCGTTGAGATGCCAGTCAAATGCAGTAAAAGCGCCAGCGGTCTCAAAGGTGCCGTCGCCGCCACCGGCAATATCAATAGCGCCACCGGCAATCAGACGTCTCTCTATGTAAAGGAGATCCTGAGTAAAATAGTAAAGCCCTGTTGTGACATCCACATCACCAAAGGTGCCAGCATACCTAAGTTCATTGCTGAACTGCTCCTGGTCTGTGTAAGTACCTATAGTAAAACCACCTTGGCCATCCAGATCCGTAAGGGTGTCGCCGGTAAATTCACGCCAGCCAAAAATGTTGGTGACGGTGCCATCACCAAAACCCACATCGACATTGGCCTCAACCGTCAGCGAATCCCATTCGTTATCATAGAAACCATCGTTATGAACAGAAAAGTCGTGGGATTGGCGGGAGTAAATCGCATGGTTTTGAGCAGCTTGGCCATCGCCTTTGGCTTCACCGTGTTCTAAACGAACAAGAATTTCGGTGTTTTCATTGGGCGTATAGAGAAACGATGGCCGAATAATAAATTGCTCGTCCTCACCAAACTCACTGCCGTCGAGATCGTTGGTAAACCAGCCGTCATCATGGGTGTAGTAGGCGGCAATCTTACCCGCCAGCAGGCCATCAACCAACGCTCCCGAGACGGAACCATCGGTAACAGTCCGCAACCCGGTTTCTGCAGAAACCCTGGCATTGACTTCCAACTCCTGAGTTGGCCTCTTGGTGCGCAGCAAAACGGCGCCACCGGTGACATTGCGGCCAAAAAGGATGCCCTGGGGGCCACGCAACACTTCCACCGCCTCGAGGTCAAAATTGTCAAAAATTTGTCCGGCGTTAATGCCCTGGTAAACGCCATCAACAAACAAACCTACGGCAGGATCAAGAGAGGGAATCGAACTGTTGACACCCACACCGCGAATGGAAAAATTCGCGTATCCCTTGGACGTACCATTATCGTCCAAAGCCACGTTAGGCATTGTGTAGCCGAGACTGCCAACATCACGGAAATTGATGGCCGCCAGCTTTTCTTCGCCAAACGCGGTCATTGCCAAAGGCACATTCTGAACCTGATCGGGTCGCTTGGTTGCAGTAACAACAATTTCCTCAAGCAAAGCCGCTGCCGAACCCTGGGCATTGACTGTCGAAGACGCCAAAAGCGCTCCGCCCACGGAAAGGGCAAGTAGCAATGGCCTGGCTCCTGACTGGTGACGATCTTGAAACCCCTTACTTTGAGTATTCATTTTATGCTCTCCACGAAACATGTGATTCGTTTTACAGTTAGTTATCAACATGGACAGGGGTAATTACCCTGCCTTGATGGAATCACCGAATCCACCCCTTAATGAATTCAGCTCATTTGACAATGAGACCAAATTAAGCCGCCATTGTCAACACCGCCCCGCCTCACTATATTTTATTTATATTTTTCATAGGCATAAAAATATAAAAAGTAATATAAACACAACAGAAAACCTATTTACCCCATAATAGTTTGATGAATATTAGTCATTAGAGGTATGATAGCCAGGTTGACACAGGCACTAAAATCGCACCTGATGGTCACGGCAAAGGACGAGTGGTATTCAGCCTGATATTGCACCCTGCGCAGAAGGAAGCAGAACCCCGTCTGCCCGAGCAAACCAACATCAAATTGAAAACACTCCGAACGGTTTTAAGCTGTTTGCAGGGAGAAAGCTGCAGCTCCCTAAACTTGATACTTGCTGCACGGAATGACGTAGACTTGTCGCAACCCACATAAGGCCCTCAAGCAAGCAGCTGGCAGGGCAAAGAAAATGATAATTTGGTAGGATTTTTTATGACCCATACAAATGATCGAGCCGAAAACCGTCAACCTTACTGCTGGCTACCCGACAGCAACCCGGGTGCCAACTTTGTCCGCGCGCGAATAACCGGGCTGGAGGACATCAAAACCATTGAGCAGGCTGACCCCTATTCGATTCTTCCGGCAAAAACCACCTACGCCTGCATCCACAAGGTGGCGAAAGCGAATCCAGACAAAACCGCCATCATCATGATGGGCACAGGAAACCCTGCCGACAACACCAGAAACCTCACCTACAGGGAATATCTTGGCGGAATTACTGCTGCCGCCAATCTCTTCAGAGTGGATGCCAACAAAAAAGCCGTGGTTGGCATGATGCTGCCAATTCTACCGGAAAGCCTCTTTACTGCCTGGGGCGGCTGCACGGCGGGAACCACCTGCACCATCAACCCTTTTCTCGAACCTGATCTGGTCATCAGCATCCTCAACGCCATCAGGGCGACAACCCTGGTAACCACCAAAGCCTATGACCCAAGCGCTGCGGATCAGCTCGACAGCATCGTCGCCGCCGTACCAACCCTTCAGCAGGTGTGGCTGGTGGATAGCGATAATCCACAAAATGACTTTGCTTCCGCACTGGCACGGCAATCATCAACAGAACTTAATTTCACACCTGAAAGCGATGGCAAAGCCGAAAGCATTTATTTGCCCACAGGTGGCACCACCGGAATACCCAAGCTGGCTCGCCTCAACCACCAGGGGCAACTGCTGAGTGCCTGGATTGCAGGAGCGGTTATGGGAGCCGCAGAAGATGAGATTATCGGTATCGGCATGCCCCTTTTCCATGTTGGCGGATTGTTGATGCTTTCACTGCGGGCAACTGTGCTCGGACAGACACAGCTTTTGCTTACCCCTGCCGGTTTTCGCAATCGCGAAATCATCGAATATTTTTGGGATATATCCAGAACATTGGGAATGACATCACTGATCGCTACACCCACATCTGCCGCCGCGCTGCTTAATCAGACGGGCAAATCCCACCAAGGCCACAAAATACGCACCTTCACTTCAGGGGGCAGCACCGTTCCCGTGGAGCTGGGCAAGCGTTTTCACGAAAAATTTGGCATTCAGCTTCGAGAAGTCTGGGGAGCCACAGAATTCCACGGTTTCCTCGGTTGCACCCCAAACGAGATCGCCCCCACCTTTGGTTCTGTGGGTTTACGCACACCTTTCCACGATGTGCGCGCTTTTATTGTCGATGAAGACAATCGATTTATCCGTGAAGCCGCCACTGGCGAGTGCGGTGTAATTGTAGGCAAAGGCCCCTGCGTCTGTGATGGCTACTTCTTCAAGGAAAACGATGCCAGCTTTTTTGTCTTGGACACCCCCGACGGCGATGTCTGGGGCAGCAGTGGCGATCTTGGCTATATTGATGATAAGGGTTATATCTGGCTTACCGGGCGACAAAAAGACGTGATTATTCGCGGCGGTCACAATATTGACCCACGAATGATTGAAGAAGCTCTGGCTACCCATTCGGCCGTGCAACTGGCTGCCGCCATCGGCTATCCCGATGCCAGCAAAGGCGAACTTCCCGTGGCCTATGTGCAATTGATTGAAGGCCACCAGGTGCCGGCGGAGGAACTCATGGAATTTTGCAAAAAACACGTTCCCGAACGCGCCGCCGTCCCTGTTGAAATATTTATTATTCCCGCCATGCCACTGACACCGGTGGGAAAAATATTCAAGCCCACCCTACGCCAAAACGCCATTGAATTGGTGGTTCGACGAGCGGCGCTAAGCATCGACGAATCTTTTGAAAAATCGCTGGATATCGAAATTTCCAATGAAAATGGCAAGCCCCTGGTGACAATAAAAATGCCAGAAGACAGTAAAAATTCTCCCCTCCTGGAGCAATTGCAGAAACAACTCAAGGATCATACCTTTAGCGTCAAATTTCTGGATTGAATCAATGCTGTCGGCAAAATAAACTACTGACCAAAGGCGAAGTGTGAAATTTAAAACACTTCGCCTTTTTTTCGGAACCCGGCGGTTAACCCGGAAGTTGCACCAGTTGCCTGAATTTTCGCGCAGAGATCGGTTGATTTGAGCGTGCTCGTGAGCGTAAACGCTGCCATAGCAACGCCAGAGCGAGCACGTGCGCTCAAATCGGGCGAGATCAAGTGAAAAACAGGCAAACGTAATCGGTAGCAAACGGCTACTGAACTGCAATGACCTTTAAGCCTGTTATAGCAGCCAAAGCTCGGCTTTCAGAGTGTACGGGGGCAACTTCCGGGTTAAAGAGATAGCTTATAAACATTAAGGAAACTCTGATTAATTCCGCTTTCGCCACTCCCGCGCAGGCGGGAGTCCAGAAAAATCAAGCGCTTATAAATTCCCGCCTGCGCGGGAATGACATCAATCAGAGTTTCTTTATAAATAAAAATGCTTTATTGCCGGTTGCGACTCTGGATTTGACCATGAACTTGCCAAGCAGCTGTTTGACGATGGCAGCACCGCTATCACCACCAGCTACATTTCCGTCTCCAACAAGCTGTTATAAAAATACGCCTAAAAATTACCAACCAGCAGCGCGACTGATAATAGCTTTTACCTTTTCGGCAGGAATGGGATAAAACATCCCCATGGGATCGCTGGCGATGGCGGCTGTGATTTTATCCAGGTCACCCCTCGGTATGGCGTGGCGAGTAAAGACAGGGTCAAAGCCCACTTTTTTCTGTAGCGCCTTGATGCTGTCTATCGCCTTGTCCAAGGCCTGCTCATTTGACAGCCCCCTGACATTTTCACAGTTCATGGCCGTCGCCAAGCGCTTGCCATTAGCGGCATAAAAATCCCGCATCTCATCGAAAACAATGGGCAGTAATACGCCATTGGCTTCGCCGTGGGGAATTCGGTATAGCCCCCCCAGCGCATGGGAGCAGTTATGCACCATATTGACGTTAAGGGCATTGGCCACCGCATTGCAAGCCATGGTGCTTGCCTGCAACAAGCTGGATCTGCCATTAAGATCGGCAGGATTTTCAACCACTATTGGCAGAGTTTCTTCAATCAGCTGAGCCGCTCTGAACCCATGGGCATCGGTAAAATGGTTGGCTGTCGGTGACGCCAGGGATTCCAGAGCGTGGGTAAGCGCATCCATTGCTGTGGCAATAGTAATAGCCACAGGCAGTTTTTCCATGAGCTTGGCATCGAGAACGGCCATATCTGCTTCCAAAAAAGGCGCCGCAAGCAGGCCTTTGACATGGGTTTTTGCGTTGTAAACAACCGCCACCGGGGTTACCTCGGCGCCGGTGCCTGCGGTTGTGGGCACCGCAATATGGGGAATATTCGAATGTTGCGCCTCTGGCCAAAGATCCATTTTAATACCGGCCATAAGAGTGACGCTCAAATCCTCAATATTATGCTGCAAACAGTATTTGATGGCTTTTGAGGCGTCGAGAACGCTGCCGCCACCAAGGGCAAGAATCGAATCAGCCCCGACTTCCCGAGCCAGCTTCACCGCAGCATGGACTGAAGCAATTTCCGCATCCGGCGATATATCGGTAAAAACACCGGCAACTGCGGGTTTGCTGTCGCGGCCATTCACTTTAAAAATTTCCATTACCTGGTCGGCAACACCAATGTTTTTTAATCCCTGATCGCTGAGAATCAAGACATTTTTTGCATTCAAACCATGAAAAAGTGCGGGCAGGCGAAGAATGGCGCCTACGGCACTATGAATTTGAGTACGCATGCCAAATTGAAAATAGCTTGAAGTAGACATTTTTAATCCTTGATTATGCTGTGTTGCTGGAATTCGTTTTATGGAAACCTGACTAATGCCATTCCCGCGCAGGCGGGAATCTATAATTCGTTGATTTTCTGAACTTCCGCCTGCACGGGAATGACAAAAGCCGAATTAATCAGAGTTTCCTTATTTAAGCACGATGGAATGGAGCACTTTTCGTTTCGGATTGGATTCAAACGCGGTAGTGACTGATTTGATTTCCACATAGGCATCCATACCAGAAATACCCAGCTCACGGCCAATACCACTCTGTTTATAGCCACCGAACGGCATGTCCGAACGCACCATATGCCAGTCATTGATCCATACAGATCCGGCTTTCAATTTTGCGGCAATTTTTTGAGCAGCGGCTGGATCCCCAGTCCAAATGCCTGCAGACAGGCCGTAGCTGGAATCGTTGGCAATGGCAATAGCCTCTTCAAGGGTTTCATAGGGAATAACAGAAAGTACAGGGCCAAAAATTTCTTCTCGTGCCACTTTCATAGCATTGTGAACACCGACGATCAGCGTAGGTTCGATAAAATGACCACCTTCGCATCCGGCAACCTCAACCTGGCGGCCACCGCATACCACCTGGGCACCCTCGCTAACGGCAGAATCCACATAGGAAAGTATTCTTTTTAACTGGGTATCGGAAGAGATCGGCCCTATGCCTGTTTGGGGTACGAAAGGATTGCCGCACTTGAGACTGTTCATCAAACTGGCAATGCGTTCAACCAAGTCATCATGAATGGATGTATGGACAAGCAGGCGTGTGCCTGATGCACAGATTTGACCACTATGGAGAAGAACGCCAAAAGCCGCGCCAGAGGCAGCCAGATCAAGATTGGCGTCGGGGAGGACAATCCCGGCACCTTTTCCGCCCAGCTCCAGGGTGACTCTCTTTGCGGTGTCGGCAGCATTTTTTTGAATTCTGGCGCCGATTCTTGTCGAGCCGGTAAAGGATATTTTATCGATGCCCGAATGCAGAGACATGGCTTCACCGATGACGCCGCCCTCCCCTGTCACGACATTGACAACACCTGGAGGCAGTAAATCGGCGATAAGCTGGGCAAGGCGGATCGAGGATGTCGGAGTTAATTCAGAGGGTTTGATCACAACCGTGCAGCCAGCGGCCAGTGCCGGAGCAATTTTGATGGCGAACATCAACAGCGGTGCATTCCAGGCAGTAATCAAGCCGCAGACACCCACAGGCTCCCTGAAAATCTGCGAATGCCAGCTTTCCGGTAGCGGCTTGCAAACCGTGTGTTCGACAAAAGGATAATGTTTCACTGCTTCTGCGTAATACATGAAGACATCGGCGGTGGCAGGCACATCAAAATTGGTCATGCGGCTGATGGTTGCACCACAGCTCTCAACATCTAAAAGGGCAAGTTCTGCGGCATGCTGGCCTACCACAGTAGCGATTTTGGCTAAAAGCAGGGATCGCTCAGCCACCGACGTTTCCGCCCAGGAAGAAGATGTCAACGCTGTACGGGCAGCATCAACAGCGCTGTCGAGATCGTTTTCATCGCCACAGGCAACCTGGCCAATACACTTGCCCGTTGAAGGGCTGAAGATATCGAGATATTGTCCAGTCGAGGGGCTTTGATCACGACCGTTAATAAATAAATCCCATTTTTTAACCATATGCTCACCTGGCGGATAAAAATCAATGAATTCTTCCAGAAACTTGACGGGAGAAGCTCGAAAGAAAAGAATGCAATAACAATCTATGCCAACAAAATCCTAAACCCTGACGAATCACGGCGTACAAAGCACATTGTTGGCATGCATGGTATCGAGATACTCCTTAACTTTGGCGATTTTTCCATCCCTTACCATAAAGACAAAATGGTAGAAATTATTATAAATTCGCCCATTTTTAGTCTCGGTATAGGATTCCGCCTCAAGAGCAACACGATCACCTTGGGCAGTAAATTCGTGGGGCATTATTTTTATTGGCTGCGTACAGGTATCCAGCACACCGGCAAGCAGCTTGGTAAACTTCGGTTTATCGTAGGTACCTGAAATTGGCATGGTGCCAGCCACCCACCAGGTAGCGTCATCGGTCATCATGGCCATGGTCTTTTCCACAGCCCCCGATGAAAAGTGCGTTAAAAAATCCGTTACCGTTTTAATATTATCTTCTTCAATACTCATTTTTATCTCCACAGAGCAGGCAGAAACAAGCACATCACACAGCCCAGTAATGTCAAATCGGCAAGTTAATAAATATTTCCGTGCCAACCACTGATATTTTATAGATTTGAACGGGGGTTTTGGTCAGATTTCCCGCAGGTTGCCCGGTGCGCAAATCAAAGCGTACAGAATGCTTGGGGCAGAAAAGATAGCAGCTTTTCATTTTCCCGCCTTCCAAAGTGGCAAGTTGATGGCTACACAAATTCTCTACGGCAAATAAACCCTGGCTGGTATGGCAAATAAGCACGGAAACATCGTTTACCAAAAAAGCTTTATTGGTTTCAGGAGGAATCTCCGTCAAATCGGCCACGCGGATTAATGTTGTTGTGGTCACGATTTAATCTCACGCAGAGAAACAGTATTAGGTTCGCCTGGCACTATGTAACGATCAATTTCCTTGTGGTAATGGCGAACTCTCGCTTCCTGCTCTCCCCATAATGGGCCCTTGAAACCACGGGACTTGATACCACGCTGAACGTCTTTTACCGCATGGTAATCCTGGAGGAGAACGTAACCTATCTCCGGCTCTTCATCCCCACTCCAACGTTCAATATCAGGGCGCAACTCTCCGGTAACATCGACGCCTTCAGGCATCGCCATCCACTTGGGAACGTCGTAATAGGGGTCATCCACATGGCGATAGAGCAGCATATTGTCATAATAGAAACGTTCCGGGTCAGTAGGGTGCGGAACAAAACGCATAATAAAAACCCCCTCCGCGTGCATTCCCATTTGCACATTGGGAAACAAGCCTGTAATCCAACCATCACTCAACTGGCCATCGGTGAGGTTATCGTAATGATCCAGACCAAGACGTTTGGCGCGCTCGCGCTTGGCAATTTGTATGTCCCGCCGCGTGTCGTGAACGGTACCCTTGTAGGAATCAGGGTCAACGCCAGCATCCTCAAGCATGATACGAACGCCTTGATCGAGATCATGATCGTCTCTGTACTCATGGCGGTGAGATTTAATGCCAAACCACATAATCATGCGGCTGAAACCATTTTTATAAAGATCTATCTGACTAAAATCTTCAATAGAGCCTTTGGTTTCAGGGTGAATATGGGGAAGATGGTAGGATTCGTAAAATATATCAACTCCAGTTTTCCAGTTGCTGCTCCATTCGCTTCTGGTGTGGCGGACAAGTTTCATTTTGTCCATTTGATAGGCTTCAAGGTAGCCTTCGGGTAAGCCCATCCACTCTTTTAATGGCGGCGCCTTGCCGTCCATATTAATAAAAACAAGGCCGGCCAGAGTTTCTGTTCTCACTTCGGTGAGGCCTGGTCTATGTTGAATTAGTTTTTTATTGAAGGTGTCTTCATCGACAATTTTTTCCAAATCACCATTACAGCCAAACTCCCAACTATGGAAGGGGCAGGTGAATTTGGCTGTGCTGCCCCGCTCTGTTTGGCAAATTCGATGGCCTCGATGGGGACAACTGTTATAAAAACTTTTAATTGAACCATCGTCTTGAAGGACAATAATAAACTCTTCCTGGCCATGTTCATAAACGGTAAAATCACCGGGTTCCTGAAAGTCGGCAGTGGCAGCGGCGAGAATCCACACCTTTGGCCACAAATGAGCCCACTCTTTTCTCATAAATTCCGGCGAGTAATAGCGCGACGGATCAACAATGTCATGGCCATTATCAATATGGGGGGAGCGTCCTTCCAAAGAGCCGGGAGGCGCGCCAAGATCAAGCGGAAAACGAAAATTTTTGTCTCTCGGATTGCTGGTCATAACAAACCCTCTTTTACGGGCACCTCTAAAAATGCGCTTTTTGCGCTCTAACCGCGTCAGGACTGTGCTCGCTCAGTCACATATTTCAGCATATGCTCCGTTCGCTGCGCGCAATCCTTCCTTGTCAGAACACAAAAATCACTATTTTTAGTGGCACCCTTATGGTTATAAATATTGGTTCATAAAAATCAGGTAAACGAAATTCTGATGACATGGCCATAATCCACCGGCATGATGACACCGTTCATATAGGAGCCAGCATCACTGGCCAGCAGCAACAACGGCCCATCCAATTCATCCAGACGGCCAACGCGTTTGGCGGGAAGATTTTCAACCTCAAGGGCACCCTCTGGGGTGTCAAAATACCAATCCACCATTTCGGTACGAAAATAGCCAGGGGCAATGGAGTTGACGCGAATATTATGGGGTAAAAGATCAATAGCCGCCTGTTTGGTAAAATGAATCAACCCTGCTTTTGCGGTGCCGTAAATTGACAGCATGGGCTTGGTTTGCTGGCCGGTGATAGAGGTAATATTAATGACGCTTCCCGGCTTTCCTGCAGCGATAAGGCGCTTAGAAAACTCTCTGGTCATGCGCATAGTGCCCGTCAAATTAACATTCATCAGGTTTTGCCATTGCTCATCTTCAATGTCAGGAAAAGGCGCAAAAATAATTTGACCCGCATTATTGATGAGAAGATCCACGGGAGCGCCAAAGGCTTTTTCCGCTTCGTCAAACGCTTTGGTGACACTCTCTGTATTGCCAATATCCAGCTCTATGGCGACAGCTTCACCACCCTTATCGCGGACTTTTTGTGCAGCGGCTTCAATTTGCTCCTTGCGCCGCGCCGCACAGACAACTTTAGCGCCGGCATCCGCCAGTGTTTGCACGAAATGACTTCCCATACCACTGCCCGCACCAGTAACAATGGCAACCCGACCCTGTAATGAAAATTTGTCTACTGCTTTGCTCATAAAATCGATTCCTGTTTATAGAGTTAACCTGGTTATATTTTGTGTTGCTATGGCTCCAACAGCAGTTCTTGCATCTGCTGAAGACGCTGAGGATTTATGCCCAGTCCGTCGCGAAGATAACCTTCAAACGAACCCCAGCCTTCATCAATGGCGGCAAAGGACGCTTGCAAATATTCCGGCTTCGCCTGAGTCAAAGCTGCCATAATCTCAGGGGCGACATCGCCACCAATTTGAAACGCCAGATCACGGCGATACTGATCACTGAGCATGTAGTCTTCAATGATGGTGTCCCTGGGAACGCCAAGTGCTGACAATAGAATTGCGCAGGCAAAACCTGTGCGATCGCGACCACTGGTGCAATGAATCAACAGCGGTAGGTTTTCACAACTCACCAAATCGATTAGCTGTGAATAGGCCTCTAGCTGATCGCGGGCAAAACGCCGATAAATTTGTTCAACGCGGGCGCCAATTTCCGCAACGGTGATTTTTCCCGCTCGTGTATCTGCGATAAGCTCATCGCCCTGATGGGGCATAAAACCCAGCGGATAAACGTTGGGGCCAGGATTTTTATCGATCCGTTCACCGGCCAGACAGCGATTGGGTTTGTGCAGCCGCTCAGATTCTGCACGCAGATCACAGAGGGTTTGTATACCCAAACTGTGAAAAATGGCCAGATCTCCGTCGGTTATTTCCGCCAACTGATCGGATCGAAATAGCTTTCCCCAGCGAACCTGGCGCCCGTCCACTGTTTTGTAGCCACCGAGATCGCGAAAATTAACAGCGCCCTGAAATTCAAGACGCCGCTGTTTTTCGCCAGAAAACCCTTGTTGCTCACCCCCAGTCATGGATTTAACCCTTAGCGATTGCAGGCAGCAGACTTTCGATAGCTGGCACAGATGCAGGATCTGGCTCCCAGCCTTGCATCAGCAACCAGGAACGATCCCTCACCAGTTGCTGTTTTGATGAATTTAATACGGTCGACTCAACGGTTTTAATCACCTGTTCTGCACCCTCCTCATAAACTGCGCGAACCGTGTCACCGGTAGCGCTTCTCAGGGTGCGAATAGCATCGAGAATTTCACCAGGCTCTGCCTTGGCGCGAGACAGAACATCCTCAGCCACTGCTTGTGCCAATTTGAGATTGTCCACGGCAACTGTTGTTTGACTGCCGCCGTCGGCCTGTTCCTTAAGTAATTTTGCTGTATCCACAAGACGAGACAGTTCATCGCAGTCAAAGCGGTAAGCCAGTGGCAGGTGCTGGGCAATCATGGTGAGGGTGCCAATGGTGAGCTGGGCAGACTGCATTGCCAGTTGGTTGGTTTGATCCATGGCCGGAATCACATCTTCCATCATCGCCTTGATAACGGTTTGAATTTGAATATCGGGTCGTAATTGCATATCAGGCTCCCTGTTCTATCAGATCACGCATTTCGTCGAGCAGCATGTAACCCACCCCGAGAAGCCAGGCCAACAGAACATCCTGATGAGACTTGCCGTTGCGCGCCACCCGGTAGCTGGTGCCCAATGTCATGGCAACCATGGCGTAGGCGTTGAACACCTGGTAGTAATGGAGGGATTTTTTATCGACACTTAATCCCGAGGCTTTTTCATAAGCCTCAAGAAAGGCGTCTTTAGGCATCAGCCCCGACACCAGCACTGTTTTGCCGTCTTCCGCCATGGTCGAAAACGCTCGGCTTGTGCTCCAGGCCAGATCCTGATGGCGATCGCCTATGCGCGCCAGCTCCCAGTCAAGCCAGGTGGTAATCTCGCAGTCAGACTCGCGAAAAAGATAATTACCGGTACGAAAATCGCCGTGAACCACAGAAAGCTTGTCGACAGCGGGGGCGTTTTTATGCAGCCAGGCTGAAGCCAATGCCACCAGAGGCACTTCCTCATCGGCATCTTCCGCCCACACTCGATCCCACCAGTTAACCGCCCAATGAGCATTCTGGGTGCCGAGCTGGGGAATATCAAAGGCACTGAGTTCTGCGTTGCGAAAATCAAAAGCATGTAAATTGGCCATATGCTGAGTGAACTGAGGGGCGAGTTTTTCACGCACATCCTTAGGCATAAAAGTGCCAAGGCCGGAAACACCGCTGGTGGCATTGGAGGGTTTGGTAACACCCTCGGCAAAACCGTAGACAATGCTGGGATAGGGAAGATGCTCACCGGTATTGTCGTACCAAAATACCGGCGGCACAGGAATAGCATTTTTAACGGCATTAACAATCTGAAATTCGCGGGCGCGGCTGGTGGCGTGCAGGGCTTCAGCCAGATCACTGCGCAATACCATGCGCGTTGATTCCCTGCCTACACCTGGCCTATCCCAATCGAGATCAAAACCCATTTGCAATTTTGATGCGCCACCGGCAAGCCAATGGGGGTTTTTGATCTCAAAGGTGCCGGGCACATTCGCAGAGATCAAGGCTTTTACGCCATCAACCAGAGATTGGAGTGGAATGGTTTTATAGGCTGGACCAGCACGCTTTTCCAGCTTATAGGTAAGGGCGCGATCGACTTCGCGCTCCACTTCAAAGCGCTTGCGCATTTCGGCAATCCACTCCGGAGAGGGATTATTTTTATCAACGTTTATCATTGTTGGACTCTCATTAATTCACTTCTTCATTGCTTCTGTTCTTGTTCGATCATAATGGCGACAGCATTTCTATACAGTCAGATGCCCCGAGGATTGTGTCCAGCGGCGACCGTGTTGGCGGGTAAGTGCCTGCATGGAATTGATCTCTGCCACCAGACCGTAGCCAACCCTGTCGCTACCATCCAGTGTCCAGCGACACTGGGCGCAATAGAGATTCGACGCCACATAGCACACCCAGGGGCCGCCCACTTCGGCCATGCCATGGGCTTTCCAGACTGTTCCTCGCTTATCCGTCACTTCAAGCTCAACCGCATGAATAACGCTGCCAAGGCGGTGGGTGTTGAGTTTCATATCGACAAGGCCGTAGGCAACGCCGTTGTCCATGACATAACCGTGAGCCAGACTTTGCTGTTCGTTGACAGGTTTGGTGGGATCCCAATGATTGATCCAGTGAATCGCCAGATCCTTGCCAAAATGGGCGTGCGACCAACCCATGGTGGGCACAAAGATTTCCGGGCGGCTGCCCCAGCTGTGATCCATGGTTTCAACGCAGTCGATTTTGTATTTTTTCCCTTGCCAGATGAGATGGCCGAGATAATGACCGGTTAAATCAAAATGGCCACCGTAGCCGGAGCCCATGCCAGATCCGGCATGCTGTTCATCCAGCGAGCTTTTAGCCATTGGGCTGTGATCCGGGTCGTGGATATCAAAAGGCTCCATCAACCCTTTAAAATCAAATTCGATTTCCATACCGTCATAGCCTTTATAGCTAACGCTGTATTCACGAATATTATGAGCCTTAACACTCAGGCCATTGGCTGTGGTGTATTCCCGTAAACTGGGAGGGCAAGGCAGTGCCATTTGCGCATCCAGATAAAGGGTTTCAACCCGGTTGTCGACAAGAGCTCCATAGAGAGACACATCACAGGACTGGACTCCAACCCCGCGCCTCGATACGGTATAAATAATCCCCATGATTTTTTCTTCGGGAATATAAAAGCAAAACCAGTTGGTTTCAGCATAGGTGTGATCGGCGTCTTCTGGATTATGGAAGTCTATGTCACTGTCAGAAATCATAAATACCTCTTGCATTTTCTGAATTGGGTTTTTTTAATTTTTAGTAAAAATTAGATGAATTTAAATACAGTCATTTTTTTAATATTACTAAAACGAAAATAGCTATTACTCAATCAATATAATGATCATGAGAAAATTAGGCAATTAATTCATGGTCAGATTAATTTTTTTAAAAAAATATTCAAGACTTTGATTTTTATATATTTTTAAAGAAATGACTGCGCATGTTTATATTTGAAATAAATTCAAAGAAAATTACTATTTTTAAAAACCAACTTTTATCTTAAAAATTATTCTTTCAAAAAGTAGCAGCCCACAAAAAAATTTAGCCCGACAATAATTATTACCGGGCTAAAAAAATACAACCATATTTTAGAAAATTGTTAAATCATCAAGACAAAATTACTCAAATCTATAACCTACTTTTACACCATAGGTAACAGGCATACCAGCGTAACGCACGGATGTGTCATAAATACGGTTTTCGTGGGTCCAGTAATATTCGTCGAGAACATTATTGCCAAACAGCTGTGCACTCCAGCGGCCATCCGTGGTGGTCAAACCCACCCGCACATCGAGGAGCCCGTAGCTGTCCGCCTGTAAAGAGGGATGCTCAGGGATGGTGGCGCGATCCTGAAACAGGCTGGGGGCTTCAGTTTGGTAACGGTAGTCCGCTTCCACGAACGCCATCAGCGTATTGCCCACAGGCCATTCGTAACGCGCTCCAGCCACGACAGTCCAATCCGGCGTGGCCGGGAAGCTGTAGCCATCATAATTAGTGAGTTCACTACCGGACTCGTAGATATCAATGGTATAGAAAGGACCATCTACCTGGGCATCGAGATAAGTGGTGGCAAGATTCAGGGTAAGGCCTTCAACAGGCATCCATATCATCTCAAGTTCAGCACCATCTGCTTTTGAATCTGGAATATTGACCAGGGCGTCATTCACGCCGAATACCCCTGTGGGGTCAAGAATACGGCCACGCAACTGCTTGTCTTTATAATCATATTTAAACACGGACGCATTCACGACAAATTGCGG
>JBFXIU010000030.1:0-22989 GCA_050175615.1 Porticoccaceae bacterium
TTGAAGTGAAAGGCCCTGCCGCCACCCCCACGCCCCGAAGGGCGCTTGGGGGAAGGCAAAAAGCCAAAAGCATGAACAAGGAGAGCCGACATGACCCTCAACGACGTGAAGCTGATTGGCCGGTTGGGGAAAAAGCCCAAAGCATCAACCACCCCCAAGGGAACAGCGGTTTCCACGTTTTATTTGGCGACCGACGAGAGTTACAAGGGCCAGGACGGGCAAACCGTGGAGCAAACCGAATGGCACCGCTGTGTTGTCTATGGGAAGCCTGCCGACTTTTGTAACACATATCTGGACAAGGGGCGGTTGGTGCTGGTCAACGGTTCGTTGCGCACCCGGAAATGGACCGACGAAGAGAAAGGCGACCAATCCGTGACGGAAGTGATCGTGGCCGGCGGCGGCGGAAAGAATTACGTCAAGGTGTTGGATTCCGCGAAACGCGGCGAACCCACCGGAGCCGAGGCCGGCGACACGGACGTCCCTTTCTGATTCGGCAAGGGGGGGAGTTTATCCCCTCCCCCTCCCGATGTGATTTTTCCTGAAGAGGCCAACGCTAACAGGCTGGAAGTACAGGTGGTTGCATGTCTTGTTTTTTGGCAACATACTTGACAATATTCCTTCAAAGGAATAGATTTATCTTATGAGCTGCGAGGTTGAATATACTGACGAATTTGAGCAATGGTGGGAAGCTCTCACTGATTCTCAGCAAGAAGATGTTGCAGCGATTGTTGAGGAATTAGAACGAAGAGGCGCTAACTTGCCTTACCCGTATTCAAGTAAGATACAGAGTTCAAAATATTCACATATGAGGGAATTGCGCATCCAAAGCGGTGGTCATCCACTTAGGGTTTTTTATGCTTTCGACCCAAGAAGGATAGCAATGCTGTTCATCGCTGGTGACAAAACAGGTGATGATATGTTTTATGAACATATGGTTCCTGTTGCTGATAATTTGTACGCTGTACATATTGAGGAACTTAAAAAGGAATAAATTAAATAAAAGTTTATTATATGCTGTTTGGTTTTATCAACCTGTAATGTTGTGGATATTGGTTATTTTTATGGCTGGTAGAAAGTCATTTGCAAAGTTGCGTGAAGCCATGACGCCTGAATCGCGGGAACGTGCGCACCAAAAAGCGCTTAAACTTCGAGATGAAATGGACCTTGCGGAAATCCGCAATGCCATGCAGCTTTCGCAAGAAGAGCTTGCGAGCGCACTCAAAATTGGTCAAGCATCTGTTGCGAAGCTCGAAAAACGAACAGATATGTATTTAAGCACATTGCGTCGTTTTATTGAGGCAATGGGGGGAGAACTGGATATTGTTGCACGGTTTCCAGACCATTCTGTACCAATTAAAACCTTTTCCCAAATACGGGGAAAGGATAGAGAAGAAGTTACTGCATAAGCGCCAAAATCGGCCCCGGCTTCGGCCGGGGCTTTTTTTGGGTCTTCATGTCATGGCTGTTTATCGTACCAAACAAACCTTTGGCTTCCTGTGTCTCCTTCTGCCGGCGGGTTGTGGTTTTGGATCGGGGGCGGCGCGGAGCGCGCCGGTCCTTCCCCCGGCCCCCCAAGAGGCCGGGGGCATAGCGGGGTCCAGGGGGCTTGTAGTCCCCTGGTAGGGGCAGAGCCCGAGAGGGGGCAACGCCCCCGTCTCGGATTTCTTGCGCGTCCGGACGCGAATCTTCCTCGCGTCTGGACCAACGTTCCGCACCTGGTTCTTTGACTAGGCGGGGGACCAGGCGCGTGAGGCTGGCCAGAGCCTTTGCGGCAATAAAACGGTGTAGGGTAAGCGTTCACTCAGGCCCTTCTTACGCCGCTTGAGTTTTCTGCCATAGGAAGTCTCACAGGAGGGCGGCCATGGCAACGTCATCAGTAGAGGTCTGTTCCGAGAAGGCGGCGTACTGGTCTGAACATATTGCAGCTTGGCAGCGTAGCGGCCTGAACCAGGGGGCTTACTGCCGGCGGCATGGTCTCTCCCAGAGTTCCATGGGCTATTGGCGGAAGCGTTTGGAGACGACTGCCGACAAGGCGAGCGCGTCCTTCGTCACTCTCGTCCCTGTGCCGCTGCCTGCGTCGGCCCAGGCGGACGTCACAACCGCACCGGAGCCGATCCTGGTGCACGTGGGCAATGCCTTTCGCATCGAGATCAGCGGCGACTTCGCCGCGCCAGTGCTGGAAAAACTTGTCCGCACGCTGACGCGGCTATGATGCTGCCGGCAAACGGCGTCCGGGTCTACTTGGCCCTGGGCGCCACGGACATGCGCAAGTCCATCGACGGCCTGTCCATCCTGGTCTCGCAGCAATTGCAACTCGATCCGTTCGCCGGCCATCTGTTTGGCTTTTGCAACCGCAGCCGGACCATCATCAAGCTGCTCTACTGGGATCGCAACGGCTTTTGTCTTTGGCACAAGCGCCTGGAGCGTCATGTGTTCCGCTGGCCGACCCGCGAGGCCGAGGTGCTGACCATCGACTCCAGACAGCTCGCCTGGCTGCTCGACGGTCTTGATCCCCTCGCCGTAAAAGGGCATTCCCGCCTGGAGTATTCGACGATCTTTTGACCAGTATTACCTTGATTAAATTGAAGAATGCTGGCAGATTGTTTGGGCCGTGGACATCAATTCCCTCCCTGACGACCCTGCCACACTGAAAGGCCTTCTCGCTGACATGGCCGCCAGCCAAGCTGACCAGCAGCAACATATTGCCCAGCTTGAGCAGCGCATCCGGCTTCTGAACCTGATCATTTACGGCCCGAAATCCGAGAAAAAGCCCCGCACCGGCCAAGCGCAGCAGCTTTCCCTGTTCGACGAGGCCGAGCAGACGGCGGAGGAGCACAAGCCGCAGACTTTCGAGGAGGCCTGCGCTCCGGCGGGCACCCGCCGCAAACGCGGACGTCGGCCCATCCCGGCCGATTTGCCCCGGGTGGAAATTATCCACGACTTGCCGGAATCGGAGAAGGCCTGCCCTTGCGGCGCGGTCCTGGTGCGCATCGGCGAGGAAGTCTCCGAAAAGCTCGATATCGTGCCGGCCAAGATCCAGGTTGTCCGCCACATCCGGCCCAAATACGCCTGTCGGACCTGCGAAGGCGTGGAAGACGACGGCCCGACCGTGAAAACCGCGCCCATGCCGCCCCAGATCATCCCCCAGGGCATCGTCACCCCGGGACTTTTGGCCCATGTCGCCGTGGCCAAATACGCCGACGCGCTTCCCCTGTATCGCCAGGAAGACCAGTTCGCCCGCCTGGGGCTGGACATCTCCCGGGGAACCCTGGCCGGCTGGATGATCCGCGTGGCCAAGGCCTGCGAGCCTCTCATTGATATGGCTATCGCCGAAATTCGTTCCGGTCCCATCGTCAACATGGACGAAACCACGGTCCAGGTGCTTGCCGAACCCGGAAGGGCCAACACCTCGAAATCCTTCATGTGGGTCGCCCGGGGCGGAATACCGGAAAAGCCGGTCGTCCTGTTTCGCTATCATCCGACCCGGGCCGGCAGCGTGGCCGCAGAAATTCTTGGCGACTTCAAAGGCTATCTGCAGACCGACGGCTACAGCGGCTACGAGGCCCTGGGCGAGCGGGAAGGCCTGCGCCATCTCGGCTGCCTGGCCCATGTCCGGCGCAAGTTCGTCGAGATCGAAAAGAGTGCCGGAAAGAAGGCCAAAGGCGGCACGGCCCATGCCGTCCTCGATCTGATCGGCAAGCTCTACGGCGTGGAGCGCCAAGCCGAAAAGCAGAAGCTTGATCCCGAGCAAACCAAGGCCTTGCGGGTCGAGCAGTCCAGGCCCATCCTGGACAAGCTCAAGGCGCTGCTCGATGCCCGCGTCGCCACCACCCCGCCCAAGAGTCTGCTCGGCAAGGCCATCGGCTATGCCCTCAAACAGTGGGAGCGGCTGGTCGTCTACCTGGAAGACGGCCGGCTGCGCCCGGACAACAACCTCGCCGAGAACGCCATCCGTCCCTTTGCCGTGGGCCGCAAAAACTGGCTGTTTTCCGGCCACCCGCGCGGAGCCGACGCTTCGGCCGCGATTTACTCCCTCATAGAGACCGCCAAGGCCAACGGCTTGGAGCCTTACCGCTATCTGCGCCACCTCTTCGAGCACTTGCCGGCGGCAACCACCGACGCCCAGCGCAACGCCCTCCTGCCACAGCACATCAATCCGCAGAACCTGACCATCCCTGCCTGACCTTCTGCCGCTTCCGGCTCGCCCTGACAAGACGCGCCTTATTGAGCGCTTACGGTCTCTCTGGGTCTAGGGTCACGTTCGCAAAATCCATGTATACAAATTTTAAGAATAACATATTGAAATAACTATTTTTTCTACAAAATATTAACATATTGGAGTTTTGCAAAAATGTTCAGGGGCGAAGCCTCCGGCGGCCAAAGGGCTGTTGCCATTTAGAATCCCAACATGATTCTAGGGAGTTAGAATACCGCTTTGAAGTCTGCGTTCGAGGGATCCGGATTTTTGCAATACCCTCATATTTTTTAGCCAACGCCACACGAGACGGACACCTTGAGCGATTGTTCCAGAGCACCAGACCGGGTTGCGGAGTTTCCAGGCGCCGGTTGTCACATTACGAGACAGCCAAGTTGATCGCCCTCGTGTCGCATTTTAGAAATGGTGTTATTTTTATGACTTGATAACATGCTATAATAATTTATTTTTTTCTAGAAAAATATCCCTAATTATTTTAAAACACGACACGGGATTCGGATTATCCGTGTCACAAAAAGTGACAAGAAAATTCCACGCAAACATTGCAATGACCAAATAAAATCTCCATAAAACCAGTGTGTTAGTTTCAACAATGGAGGATGAGGAGCGCGGTTACAACTGTCTCATCCTAGTGCAACGTCGAGTTGATGCGAGGCCAGGGTAGCGGCCGGGGTGCATTCTCGCATGATCACCTTCCTCGCTATCCGGGGTGCCCTCGGCCACCATCAATACAAGAATGAATATTTTCAATCATTCTTTCAGTATTTTAGGCTCTCTTTCCAAATTATCGGAGCCAGACACGGCACGATGCGATGGTGATCACGACAAGGGTGGTCTGGTCCAATTTCTCGTAGCGTGTCGCAATGCGGCGAAAGTCTTTGAGTTTACAGAAAAACACGCAACCAAGTGCCATTCTTTGTAAAAGATGTGGGTCATCGGCGCACTGCTGCAGACGATTGCCCATGGAGGGGATGCCCGCGATAGCGCTTTGGCGTCCACTGCGGCTATGATGGCGTCGTCGTCCTAGCCCTACCCCGGGATTCCATACGAGGCGGGCAGACCAATGCCTCAAGGCGTTGCCAACGGTCGGCAGAGATGTCGTGGCGACTCAAGTGCCGTGGATGCCGTAATCACCTGCATTGTCAAGGAATCTGTTGGAAACAGACCCTACTATTCCATGAACACACCGCATAGGCCCAAAACAGCGTCCGTTCCGCGGCATTTTGTGATATCTATTGAAATTACTAGGATTTTAAGGAACCTGTTTAGCTGACATGCTTCGGTCGTGTGGACATATCCCGTGTCCAATTTTGATTTATTTTTCGAGTCAGCCCTCATGATATACGCTCCGCAAATCTTGCAGGCACAGAACTTGCTTAAGCAAAACCAATTGCAAGAAAGCAAATAACACACCCATGGATATCGTACTGCGAAACAACTGATATCTAATGTAATTTCATCTACAAGAGAAATATCATGACCATACAAATGGCTGTGATTAAAAATATAGAGAAGACATAATCTAGCCAAAAACTGTCCAGTATCAACAGAAATAAAACTTATATTGATATCCTTCTTCGGATAAATTTTTATGTCGTACGAGCTGATTGCGCCTAATGCCTGTTGCAATGATTTAAAAGTGCCGTTCAGTTTACATTCGTGGAATATATACTATTGATACGACCTTTAAACTTGATGGAGGTTGACATGTCTCAGTGGGAAAAAAAGATCGACATCAACAAGGTTTTTATTCTGCAACAGCCCAAGCCGATCACCTATTTCGGCGTCGGGGCCATCGCTAAGATTGACAGCATTCTGGCGGAGATGGCCGCCACGGGAAAAAAGAACATCCTCGTGGTCACGGATTCCATCGCCTACAAGGCCAGTGGTGCCTGGAAGAGCGTGGAGCCGGCCCTGAACGGGAACGTGAAGTGGAAGCACTATGACAAGGTCCGGCCCAATCCCACCTATGCCAACTGCGAAGATGCCGCGGCCATAGGCCTGGACTTCAAGGCCGACGCCGTTCTCGCCATCGGCGGCGGCAGCGCCATAGACACGGCCAAGACGGCCGCCGTACTTATGAAGCACCCTGGCAAGAAGGCTGTTGAATTCTACGAGAAGGGCGAACCCATCACCGGGGCCGTGCCGCTCATTCTCATCAACACCTCCCACGGCACAGGTTCCGAGTGCGGATACGGTGCCGTGGCCCAATCCGACGGAGAGGACAAGCCCGCCATTTTTTCGCCGCACATTTATTCCACCTACACCATCGAGGATCCTGGCCTGACGGCGACCATGCCCACCAAGCAGACCATCTCCACCTCCATGGACGCCGTGAACCACGCTCTGGAGGCGGCCACCACCATCACGACCACGCCCTACTCCATCGGGCTGTCCAAGGAGGCCATCCGGCTGGTCATCACCTACCTGCCGACCGCCATTGTCGAGCCGTCCAACCTTACGGCCCGGTACTGGCTCATGTACGCCTCGGCCATTGCCGGCATCAGCTTCTACCAAGGCATGCTCCACATCACCCACGTCATGGAGCACGCCATGAGCGCGATCAACACCAAGGTCACCCACGGTGACGGCCTGGGCATCCTCATGCCGGCCATTGTCCAGGAGATCTACCCGGCCGTGCCGGAAGTCATCGCCGACCTGTTCTCGCCGGCTATCCCGGGCCTCAAGGGCGAACCCAGCGAGACCGATTTCGTGGTGGAAAAGCTGCGCGCTTGGTGCCACTCCGTGGGCCAGCCCACCAGCATGTCCGGCTACTACACCGACGCCGACATCCCGGCTCTGGTCAAGATGACCATGGAGTCATCGCTGTCCAAGGCGCTGTTGCCCCTGGCGCCCATCAAGACGGACGAAGCCGTGGTGGAGCGGATATTCAGAAACTCCTTCTAGCCCGGCACCCAGACGAATGGCCCCGGGGATATCCCCCGGGGCCAAACGGCCTTTGGGAAAAGACAAAGGAATTCCGCATCCATCGCCGGCCCTGACGTGCTCCAACATCAAAAATATCAGGATTCAATGGAGCTAATCTGTGTCGAGGAGCCGTGCGAACACGGGACGTACGGAACGCAAACGCGGTTAAAGTTCCCTACCCCGCCGCAGCAACGCTCTCTATAACGCCTACAGCGAGTGTATCCGTGAACGGCCGGCCGATAGAAATGGTTCTGGCCGTCTAAAGGGCCTCGGGAAGGGATGGGAACGCCTTGCCCGCCACGCTTGGGGAGGCTCCTACGGGATGCATGACAAAAAACGGGCTCACAGCCCCGCCCTTATCTGCTTGACTGGCCGCAACTCGCAATGCCTGCCACCGTTCCCTGTGCCCGGTCGGCACGGTCCGCGCCAGCCGTTCAGGCAACGCGCGATATTCAGCCATCCGCGCGCTGAAACCTCTTCATTTTTCTGTAGAGCGTGTTGCGGGATATCCCAAGCGCCTTGGCGCTTATCGAGATGTTGTGGCCATGCTTCGCCAATGTCGACTTGATCGTGTATTGCTCCATCTGTTTCAAGTCGACGACATCAGCCATGTCTTCCTGTGGCTGCAAGTCAGTAGGGAGGTCATTAACCGTCACGAAGCTATCACGCATCGTGTTCAAGAAGAACAGCACAACATTTTCCAATTCACGAACATTACCAGGCCATTCATACATCTCCATGATCGCCTTGACTTGATGCGCAAAATGCAAGGCGTCGATAGCACTTTTAGGCAAACGTTTTTTCAAAATATACCATATTATTGGCCAGACATCTTCCTTCCTCTCGCGCAGTGGCAGAACATGAAGACGCTCACTAGCCAACCGATAAAAAAGATCCGCCCTGAAGCGTAGTTGTTCGATCTCTTGGGACAGATTTTTGTTGGTGGCGGCAATGATCCGAACATCCACGGGCACCGGGGCCTGCCCTCCAAGACGCGTGATACATTTCTCCTGTAGGACCCGGAGCAAATTTGCCTGGGCCGCCACGGGCATATCGCCGATTTCGTCGAGGAAGAGCGTGCCGCCCTGGGCAAGCTCGAATTTGCCGGCTTTTCCTCCCCGTTTCGCCCCGGTAAACGATCCCTCCTCGTATCCGAAGAGTTCACTCTGGATCAATTCCGTGGGCAGGGCGGCGCAGTTGACGGCTACAAACGGCTTATGGCTCCTGGCACTGTTATTGTGGACGGCCTGGGCTAATATTTCCTTTCCTGTGCCGCTTTCCCCTTGAATCAGTATACTGACATCAGTTGCCGAGATTTTTATCGCATGCTGGAGCAAGGACTTCATCTTTGTATTGGTACAAACAAAATCGTCAAACGTATAACGGGTGACGTTTCTATTGTTCGAATTTTGGCATTTTTCTTTGATAGAACAAATTGCACCAATTTGTTTAAGACATATATTTTTTACTGGGTTAATCCGGACACTGGCCGACGTAAGCCCTTGAGGCGTATTGAAATGTAAATTTGTCCAGGCCTGCCCATCGGCCAAGGCCTGCTTGATCTTATCATGTTCCGGGACAATGACCTGAATATTTTTCCCTATATAACTTATTGCCGTATCGCCGAGGATTTTCAAGGCATTCTTGTTTATATGGGAAATATTATTTTGGTTATCCAGAAAAATTAAAGAGTCCGGAACACTATCTATCGCAACATTGAAATAGTAGTATTTATCCTTAACATCATCTTGCAATGCACGCAAATCCCAATTCATTCCAATAGTTCTGGCGGTCATTTTGACCAGATCGTGCAAAAGTAGAGGATGGGGCTTGTTGTCTGTATTAGAAATGTCAAGCGTGCCAATGAGATTGCCACAACAGTCCAGGATGGGGGCCGAAGAACAGCTCCAATCGTGATAATATTGGCAATAATGCTCATGCGAGAAGATTTGAAGCGGTCGTTTCAGAATAACGCACGTCCCCATAGAATTGGTGCCTATCGCATCTTCCGAGCAATTCGCACCTGGGACAAGATTTAACGATTCCGCAAAATTCAGAATGCCTTTATCGCCAATAACATTAAGAATTATCCCATTTGCATCAGTCAAAATAATAACATATCCATTCCCCTTAACCGTATCATATAATTGCTGAATATGATGGCCAGACACAATAGATAGCATCCTTGCCTTTATATCCTGCTCAATAATATCTTTTACGATACTACCGCCACCAATTTTTACAGGATCAACGCTATAATCGAGACATCGCTTCCACGATACAGCCACATCCTGACGCAGAAGCGAATTGTCGACATAATTTTTGGATGCTAGCTTGTTCCATGCATCTTCCAGAACGCCCGGCATTACATATTTATTTTGTATCATTCTTTCTTGCATGGTGTCGTCTCCAAATAGCTATTGAAACTACGGAAAGACTTCGCGAAAACTGATCATTGGCTGTTTGGCAATCTCCTGCTCCAATACGGTACTTTCTTCTTGATTTCAGCGGCAACTCCGATTGATCTCCTTCAATCAACTGTCCGCATATGAAAAGTATTATCGCCTTATTTGGCCTGCGTGATGGTCGCTTCAAGGACAGCCCGGAACGAACAGGCACGGAGTGTGGTCCTCCACGATAGATTCGTGGGTGCAAATGCAAAACAATCTATAGTGACAGGACGCCAATGCCTGCCATGGCCTGACACACTCCGAGAAAAAACGGTCATACTGCATTTCGACGAAGCGGCGAATCCCGGCGGCCGGAAGGCCCGCTCAGTCCTGGCCGTTTGAGCGCGAGGCCATCTCCTTCCTGAATTCCACCTTTGACATGGCTCAACAACATTTCGCTACAAATATTGACATTTTTCCTTGATTCTAAGCGCAGCGCTGCCAAGCACGCCTTATCGCCGCATTGAGGAATACGATAACTCGCGGCTAGGCATTTTACAACTTCCATCAATTTTACATGTTTTTATTAATATAACCTGGGCAATTCATACCGTCAAGAGCCTTTCTGGTTTTCCGTGTTGGAGTTGTCCCCGCAAAATACTATGTTGGTCGGACAGGCCGGGTTTTCGATAGAGCGGATGAACGCACGGAGCGAGCGCATCCGCAAACCCTCGTGGGGGCAACGGGGCGGCCGTACTCGGGTGCCTTGGCCCGAGGCTTGACCAGCCCCGGGCGCACAGGGGACAAGGGAGGCGTGCGCATGGCCCAAACGGCAAGGAGTCTCGCTTGGCTGCAATCGATCTCAGCATTTTCGATCTGTTCAAGATCGGTCCCGGGCCTTCAAGTTCCGTAAGCGTTCACTCAGGCCCTTCTTACGCCGCTTGAGTTTTCTGCCATAGGAAGTCTCACAGGAGGGCGGCCATGGCAACGTCATCAGTAGAGGTCTGTTCCGAGAAGGCGGCGTACTGGTCTGAACATATTGCAGCTTGGCAGCGTAGCGGCCTGAACCAGGGGGCTTACTGCCGGCGGCATGGTCTCTCCCAGAGTTCCATGGGCTATTGGCGGAAGCGTTTGGAGACGACTGCCGACAAGGCGAGCGCGTCCTTCGTCACTCTCGTCCCTGTGCCGCTGCCTGCGTCGGCCCAGGCGGACGTCACAACCGCACCGGAGCCGATCCTGGTGCACGTGGGCAATGCCTTTCGCATCGAGATCAGCGGCGACTTCGCCGCGCCAGTGCTGGAAAAACTTGTCCGCACGCTGACGCGGCTATGATGCTGCCGGCAAACGGCGTCCGGGTCTACTTGGCCCTGGGCGCCACGGACATGCGCAAGTCCATCGACGGCCTGTCCATCCTGGTCTCGCAGCAATTGCAACTCGATCCGTTCGCCGGCCATCTGTTTGGCTTTTGCAACCGCAGCCGGACCATCATCAAGCTGCTCTACTGGGATCGCAACGGCTTTTGTCTTTGGCACAAGCGCCTGGAGCGTCATGTGTTCCGCTGGCCGACCCGCGAGGCCGAGGTGCTGACCATCGACTCCAGACAGCTCGCCTGGCTGCTCGACGGTCTTGATCCCCTCGCCGTAAAAGGGCATTCCCGCCTGGAGTATTCGACGATCTTTTGACCAGTATTACCTTGATTAAATTGAAGAATGCTGGCAGATTGTTTGGGCCGTGGACATCAATTCCCTCCCTGACGACCCTGCCACACTGAAAGGCCTTCTCGCTGACATGGCCGCCAGCCAAGCTGACCAGCAGCAACATATTGCCCAGCTTGAGCAGCGCATCCGGCTTCTGAACCTGATCATTTACGGCCCGAAATCCGAGAAAAAGCCCCGCACCGGCCAAGCGCAGCAGCTTTCCCTGTTCGACGAGGCCGAGCAGACGGCGGAGGAGCACAAGCCGCAGACTTTCGAGGAGGCCTGCGCTCCGGCGGGCACCCGCCGCAAACGCGGACGTCGGCCCATCCCGGCCGATTTGCCCCGGGTGGAAATTATCCACGACTTGCCGGAATCGGAGAAGGCCTGCCCTTGCGGCGCGGTCCTGGTGCGCATCGGCGAGGAAGTCTCCGAAAAGCTCGATATCGTGCCGGCCAAGATCCAGGTTGTCCGCCACATCCGGCCCAAATACGCCTGTCGGACCTGCGAAGGCGTGGAAGACGACGGCCCGACCGTGAAAACCGCGCCCATGCCGCCCCAGATCATCCCCCAGGGCATCGTCACCCCGGGACTTTTGGCCCATGTCGCCGTGGCCAAATACGCCGACGCGCTTCCCCTGTATCGCCAGGAAGACCAGTTCGCCCGCCTGGGGCTGGACATCTCCCGGGGAACCCTGGCCGGCTGGATGATCCGCGTGGCCAAGGCCTGCGAGCCTCTCATTGATATGGCTATCGCCGAAATTCGTTCCGGTCCCATCGTCAACATGGACGAAACCACGGTCCAGGTGCTTGCCGAACCCGGAAGGGCCAACACCTCGAAATCCTTCATGTGGGTCGCCCGGGGCGGAATACCGGAAAAGCCGGTCGTCCTGTTTCGCTATCATCCGACCCGGGCCGGCAGCGTGGCCGCAGAAATTCTTGGCGACTTCAAAGGCTATCTGCAGACCGACGGCTACAGCGGCTACGAGGCCCTGGGCGAGCGGGAAGGCCTGCGCCATCTCGGCTGCCTGGCCCATGTCCGGCGCAAGTTCGTCGAGATCGAAAAGAGTGCCGGAAAGAAGGCCAAAGGCGGCACGGCCCATGCCGTCCTCGATCTGATCGGCAAGCTCTACGGCGTGGAGCGCCAAGCCGAAAAGCAGAAGCTTGATCCCGAGCAAACCAAGGCCTTGCGGGTCGAGCAGTCCAGGCCCATCCTGGACAAGCTCAAGGCGCTGCTCGATGCCCGCGTCGCCACCACCCCGCCCAAGAGTCTGCTCGGCAAGGCCATCGGCTATGCCCTCAAACAGTGGGAGCGGCTGGTCGTCTACCTGGAAGACGGCCGGCTGCGCCCGGACAACAACCTCGCCGAGAACGCCATCCGTCCCTTTGCCGTGGGCCGCAAAAACTGGCTGTTTTCCGGCCACCCGCGCGGAGCCGACGCTTCGGCCGCGATTTACTCCCTCATAGAGACCGCCAAGGCCAACGGCTTGGAGCCTTACCGCTATCTGCGCCACCTCTTCGAGCACTTGCCGGCGGCAACCACCGACGCCCAGCGCAACGCCCTCCTGCCACAGCACATCAATCCGCAGAACCTGACCATCCCTGCCTGACCTTCTGCCGCTTCCGGCTCGCCCTGACAAGACGCGCCTTATTGAGCGCTTACGGTGTAGGGATCTCAACTCACAAAAAATGAGTGTCGGGGTTCGTGGAGATCCACGCGCAGATACTTGTCGGGTGGTGCCGGCGGGGGCCGCCCACCGTGCGCGGGCGGCATACGAAAGCGCGTCCGCGTATGCCCGGGGCGCACGAAAGAGGCGTCACCGGGCCGCCTCGCTGCGGGCTGGTCAGGGTAAGGTCTTGAAATGGTTGGTTTGGGGATGACCGGAACTGGTGTTATGGAAACTTAGGATTTTGACGGTAACACGGTCAGATGCCCGCGTCCCTCCACCTTATCATCCTCACGACAAAAAGGACAAGACGCTATGTACGAAATCCAATCAGATACAATTATGCGGGACTACCTTGAAAGGATAGGATTTACCCCAAATATCCTCGAAGGAATCGGCACCGTTTCTGTATATGCCGCAACCATAGAATTTTGGATTGAAAAAGTTACATGGAACATCGAAGGAATAAATCCAGCTGGAATGCAACCTGAGACAGATTGTAAGCCAATTAGTGGTCTCATTAAACATCTTGATAAAATACGTAATCGAGCGCACTGCGAAGAGGTAGGAGCTTTTATTAAAAAATGGTGCGAAATAGCCAGATTAGCATTTGAAGTAAGAAACACCATGATTCATGGATTTCCAATAGGAATAAGCAAGAACATTACATTTGTAAATCATTCTCGCTGGGAGGGAGAACTCCGCAAAAAAGAAGCTACTGAATTTTATGCCGATGACAATACGTTGCGTATGCTGCGAGAAACATTTTCAGTGTTGGCGCGAGCTATTATCTATCTTGAGAAAATTACAAAAGAAAAAATCGTCATTGAAACAAGAACAGAATTTACAAGAGAGTTTCAGCATGCACTAAGTTCGGCCGCAGAGTTGAGGTATTTGATAGAATTTATAGCTAACGAAAAGTATTAAGCTAGCCATATTGCAGTTTTGATGCTTATGGTGTCTCGTCGCATTCTTTGTCAGAAATTGCTCCAAAAATGGCGTCTATAAATTTATCCGCCTCGGCCTCGCGAAAAAGCTCACCAATCGTTTCGTCTGGAAAAAGTAAAATCAGTTCTTCCCACTCCTTCCGTTCCATAGCACTCTTTTTCCAAGGACGCGCAACTTCATACTGACGCCGTGTCATACGGAGCTTGGCCCAAGGTTTTTCCGCTTTAAGTTTTTTTAACTTCATGGTTTTCTAAAGTCTACCACAGCCAGGAGGACTTTTCCAGACAAGACAAAATAGCTACCTAACCCCATCATGAAAGAAATCCCCGCTTGATACATCACCGTAATGAGGTCAATACTCGAATTGTAGAGTTATTTTAAGCACTCATCAACAGCTTTTTGAATGTCCGACACATGAACAGGGACAGGAGAGCCAGACTTCATTTTCCAAACCGTAAAACCGCCCTTAACGACTCTCCCCCGAAGTTCAGATTGTTTCCCTTCGGTGATAAACCGGACCAAGACTTTCGTTGTTCCGTCCTCTTTAATATCAAATAATTTACGGGCAACAGCATCGGTCAAAAGATGCCCGCCTTTTGTATCTAAACAAAAAACGGAATTATCTTTCCATACAATAAAATCAGGATAAAAGGCACCAGTGTTGCCTTCGGAAAGAAGAGGGATATAAAATCCTCCGCCAGATGGGTTCCTATGCCAAAGGTTCCCAGTAGAATCGAGAGCCTTTGCGAAAACAAGTTCAAACTTATTCAAGCCGTTATATCGTTCGTAAAGACCATTTGTAAAAGTCGTCGCTTTTTTTGGAACACGTAAAGCCCCAAAAACAAAAGGCTCCGTGCTCTCATACGCTAAGTCAGAAAATTGATAAAAAGCCGTAACGACTTCTTTGCTTAAATTCTCTACTTGCCTATCTGCTTTACTTTGCACCTGAACCCGAACATCAAACTTTTGGTCTTTCAAATCAACCACAGCCAAGGCGCGTGGAGATCGGGCGCGAATGGCCGTCATCACTAACCAACGCAACCGAACAGGATTCGTGTGTCCTTCTGCTTTCCACTCAACCGCACCAGCTTCCTTGCCGGGCTCTACCAAGTCAATAAGCTGTGATGCTGTGTGAGCTTCCCCCACCGTGTTAACATCATTTTCAACAAAAACGGGGAAATCTTCTACAATTTCCGCGATGCGCATTTGAGCCGCAGTTGAATCCACAAAAATATGATGTAAAACCGCTGCATCATGGTTTTTTGGTTCTAAATCATCAACAGCTTGGCTCCCAGTTGTTGAAAAATTATCTGTAATTTCAATAGGAGCCCCCTCAGCCAAGAGCTTTGACTTTACATTTCCAATCGCATCCGTAAATACGCTTTGGTTGTCAACTCTCAGAAAGAAATGTGCGCTATTTAATAGTGGATTTTCATAATGTATTGCTCCATACTGACGCAATACGCGACCTATGACCTGCTCCACTTGAATGGATGACCCCATACTTTTATCAATGTAAGCGAGGTAGCAAGCAGGGTCATCCCAGCCTTCTTGTAGCGATAAATTAAAAATTATGTGTTTATAATCTCCAGCCTGAAAATCATCAAAATCACTTTCCCCCTTTGAAAAAAGATTAAGTTCTTCTGGCTTGTTACCCTCCACAAAGCGAAGGTCTGCATAAATGGCGATATCTTTGGGAGAAACAGTTTTCTCTTCTACAAGGTAGCGCCATATTCTGATTGGCGGGGCTTTTCGATGAAGAAATGGCTTTTTCCCGTCATCCTTTTCGCCGTCGTCTGTAATATTAGTTTTGCAGACGTATATTGCTTTCGGCGTGAAGCCGAGGGATCGGGCTGAAATCTCAGCTTCGAGAACGGCAAACCGCTTTATAAGATCATCTAAACATCGCTCCATAGGTGCCGTAGTACCATCAAACTGTATGGCCTTCTTTACAAGCTGCGCTTCAACGACTTTTTCACTACTGACGGCTGTCGTAATAAACCGTTCCGCTTCAACTTGACCATTTTCATCTACGGCCTGTAGATTGGCAAACGCCTCTGTATCGGTGGATTCTTCAACCCACAAGCGGATTGGCTGAATAACAGATTTTTGAAAATTTGAAGGAAGTTTAAGCGTTGCGCTTGCCAATAGATACGCGTCTGGCTCAAGCTCTGCGAGCAAATCTGTTTGCTGTTCAGAAAGGTTGTGACCTTCATCATATACGATCAAAAGAGGGCGACGCTTGCCATCCTCAGCGCGTTCTATAAGTCGTTCCCACGGGGATTGATCACCAAACAAATCTTGATCACGTTTATAGATATTAAGTGACCCTGCGGACTGATCCTTATTGTTGAACAGTCCAGTTGTAGTCATGACCAACAAAGGCGTTGTGGAATCTGACACCAAAGCTGGCGTCAAGTCCTGAATGTTGATAACACGATAGCCATCTAAAATTTCATGGTATTTGCCGCCAGCGGAAAAATTAGTATAGGTCTGGGCCACAACCGATTTTGCCTTGGACATCCACAAGACTATTGGCTCGCGGCCAAAGTTCAATCGCATGTGCGCCACAGCTTGCGCGAGGATCGGCGTTTTACCTGCCCCAGTGAGGGCCGAGAGCGCTTGAAAGAAAGGGCGTGCTTTGTGGCCTCGGCGTGGCCGTTCAGGATGATTGGCAAAAAAAGCGTACCTATCCGCCATCAACTTGGCACATTGGCTCTGAAAAACTTTCAGTTCAATCATCGCCTACTTCTTCATTGTTATAGGAGTCAGCACGGGGATTAAAACCTATGTGCTCTAAAACCTTGTCTGGTATCTTGTAAAATTCGACGCTTGCCCCAGTATAAAGCGCAGTTGAAGCATAAACATGATAGCGCGAAACTAAATTTTCTGCCTTTGCTTCTTCGACTAACGCGCGGAAAATATCTCTGTTCAAAACTGACGCCGTATTTGCAGCATCCCAAACCAAGAAAAATCCTTCATTCTTTGGATTCACCGCAAAAAGGAATCGATGACTTCCAACGGGCAAGCGTCGAAGATATGATTTAGCCTTCTCCATCTTGTCCCAATAGCTGGTCAACAAAAGATCAATCATTTCTTCACGAGCAAGGGCGTTCACAGCCTCCGCGTCGATCTTCTCGCGCTTTAATTCAACAAACCGAAATCCGCCGGGCAAGGGTTCTTTAGGACCAACAGCCCAATCACCAGTAATGACGCGCTTGACCCTCTCTGCCGTCAATGATCTAGCGTAGTGATCATTTTTATCAGAATTTCCTTGCTCAATTAGAATAAAGCGGCGGCTTGCATCAGCTTCCTTGTTGAGTTCAAGGACCGCGTGCGCTGTTGTTCCAGAACCGGCAAAAGGATCAAGAACAATTCCATCACGCCGACACCAAATTTGTATGAGCTTCTTAAATAGCTTCAAGGGCTTCACGGTATCAAATCCGTGCCCCTTACCCACAATATTATCAAGTTCTTCTACGCCATCTCGGCTTCGTCCGCTAATACTACGCAACCAAGACACGTCGCCAAGCTCTGGTGGGGACTCATCATCTTCAAGCCAAAATGATGTTGGAACAGCACCTTGTTTTACAAGACTCTTATAAACTTTTTTTACTGGCTTTTGCTGCCCATCGTGACCCCAATAAAGAACGGGCCAAGCTCCTTGCATTAGACGCAATTTAGCTTTCTTACGGGCTGATTCAACTATTTTTTCGCGCTGCTTCTTTGTTGAAGCCTTCGACCAGCCTTGCAGGGCTAAAGCTTTCCCCCGACCATCCCCAATATCATGATCTTCATATGAGACGTTCCAATCTTCGGACCAAGCTTTAATTTGAGCGCGTTTGTTGGCCCAATGGCGAGCCCCCGGATTATGGAATTCTCCAGTAAAAGGAGATTGTATAGCATAGTCTGAAAGCTTACTTGAGCCTTTTCCTGTCAAGTCACCCTGCTTCCAGTCGTCGAGCGGATCATTATCAGGATTTGAAAAGCGCGCATCTGCTAACGACGACCGGTCAACATCTCCCGTTTTTGCTCTCTCTAAGTTTTTCGCGTAAACTAAAATGTATTCCGTGGTGATTGAAACGTGCGCGGCTTGATTCTTCGATGTTGTTTTTTGCCAATTGATGATTGCAAGTCTGTTTTCTTCCCGAAAAATTTCATCCATCAACATACCGAGCCGGAACAACTCACGGTGATCAATACAAACCGCAATAACACCACCCGGTTTAAGCATCTCACGCATCATCCAAACGCGCGGGGTCATAAACCTAAGCCACTTGCTATGACGCGAGCCATCATCTTTAGGAACAAGTTCACCTAAATCCGGGTCGTTCGGGTCTTTATCCCATTTGTCATTATATCGAAAGTCTTCACCTGTGTTATAGGGCGGGTCCGTAAGGATAAAATCAACTTGTCCCCGGTACTTATAAAGCGTGACCATTGTGGACAAGTTTTCTCCATCCCAAATTTCATTTTCGGGCTGAGGAATCTCATTATCTACCGATAGTTTTTTAATAATACGACTGAGCTTTGGCTTAACTTGTCTGATAATCTGCCACGGGGCAGTTCTTCCCGTGTAGTTCATAACAATGCCGCCGCGTCCAGCATCTTCAAGAGCGGTTTCTTGCTCTTTAAGCAACCCAATAAGTGCGGCTCTCGATAATTGTTCGTAATCCATGGTGTCCTCGACAATCACATTTATTAACGCCAAAGCTTCTCAAATCGCGCCGGATTGGCCGCCGTGTACATGACGGTGTGCTGAATGTTCCTGTGCCCAAGATAGTCTTGAATCAGACGCGTGTCTGCTCCTTGATCGGCCAGGGCGAAGCCGCAGGCGTGGCGGAGCATGTGCGGGTGAGCGGGCAGGGGGAGGCCTGCCACCTCGCCATAGTGCCGGATCGCAAGCCATGCCGTCTTGCGGCTCCAGGCGGTCCGCCTCTCACTCACAAAAAATGAGTCCATGTCCGGCCTCATCTTGCCTCGATCCGCGAGCCACGCCTTGATAGCCCGCAGCTCGTCGGCCCGCAATGGGTGGGTGGTGGATAGGCCCTTTTTGAGCCGGGCAACGTGTATGACACGGCTTTCGGTGTCCACCTGGGAGAGAACCAGGCCGCAGGCCTCCGAGACGCGGAGGCCATGCCGGAACATGAGGAGCAGAAAACACCGGTCGCGGGTCTCGTTCCGTGTGCCCTTGGTGGCGGCTATGAGTTTATCGACCTCGGCAGAAACCAGGTGTTTTCGTTCTTGCATCGTTTTGTCTAATGTTGGGGTTGAGGAAAGGCCGGAAACCCCAAGGATTCCGGCCCCTGTCTTTTCACATATTAGACAAAATAAAATGTTTTGTCTAATGTGTTGGAGCTGGGGGATGGTCACCACACACAAACCACCCGGGCAAGCCGCCCGTGTGCCACGAAAAAGGAAGCATATGCTCCCAATCCCTTTTGAACAGTTTTCGTTCCCGGTACTATCTGTTGATCCCGAAGGGAAAACAAAACAAATTGCAACATCGACGCTTGTAAGGGCTGATGAAAATCATTTCTTTCTAATAAATGCGGCGCATACTCTCAAAAATCATGGGCACAAAATCATAATAGCCTTACCAGAAAGAAATTTCGCGGAATTGCCCTCCGCACTTATGAGCAAGTCGAAAACAGAAGACTTGCTAGATATTGCGGTCACTCCTCTATATGGTGAATTTGGAGATTACTTTCTCGGCCTCCCTTCCGTTCCGCTTTATGAAAATTTTCCAACTGAAAAAGCTTCTATGTATGAAGAAAGGCTAACTTTTTTTGGATTCCCGGCATCACGATGCAGTATTGACAAAAAACGCGAAGAACTTAAAGCCCCATCCATTACGTTCACCACAATGGAAATTAAAGTCCCAAAACAAAAACTACTGGAGAAATATAGCGCCGATCAAAATTTACATATTCTTGCAGAATTTCATCGGCGAAACGTGAAAGATCAAGAGTGCGCCCCCAAGGTTGCCCCCAAACCACAGGGCCTAAGCGGAGGACCAGTATTTAGAATATATGTTAAGGTTAATAACGAAACACAGCAAGACACTTTCAAGGGTGGCGACTTTATCGGCATTGCAAATGAATATTTAGCCAACCCGGCAATATTAAAGGCTACAAAAAAATCAGCAATTTTAGATTTTATTAAAACATATTTCCCTGGCATTTTTTAATATTATAATACTTGTGCGTAATTAATATCGCCCTAGCCTTCCCCAAACTGGGGCAACACCATGAAGTGAGAACCCCGCCCACGCGGGGCTCTTTGTTTCCTGGTGCCATTCACGCCAAACCTAGCGAGAGGGGGCGAGGCACCCTCTCGCGCTCTCTGACGACCAGGAAGAATGATTCTCCCTGGACCTCTCGCCAATAAACGCCAGTGACCGGGTCTGCCGTCCCGGATCACTTCCCCCTAGTGGTGGCCGCATCCATATCACGACGAAAACCCCGCAGAGGTACGCGGGCGACGGCATGGCCGTGGGCAATGCAGGCCGGCGCGCCAAGACTGCGCAAAGCCTCCGTCTTGTCACTTGGCCTGCTACCTGCCCGTAAGCGTCCAAATAGGTCCTTCTTACGTCGCTTGAATTTTCTGTCATGGTTTATCCCACAGGAGGACGACCATGACAGCATCAGCAGCAGAGGTGCGTTCCGAGAAGACGGTGTATTGGGCTGGGCATATTTCGGCTTGGCAGCGCAGCGGCCTGAGCCAGGGGGCTTACTGCCGACGGCATGGCCTTTCCCAAAGTTCATTGGGCTATTGGCGGAGGCGTTTGGAGACTACGGCCAACGAGAAGGCCGCGCCTTTCGTCACCATCGTGCCCGTGCCGCTGCCCGCGTCGCCTCATGCGGACATGGCAACCGTAGCGGAACCGATGCTGGTGCATGTGGGCAAGACCTTTCGCATCGAGATCCGGGGCGACTTTGCCGCGCCGGTGCTTGAGAAACTCGTTCGCACACTGACGCGGCTATGATGTTGCCGGTAAACGGCGTCCGGGTCTACCTGGCCCTGGGAGCCACGGACATGCGCAAATCCATCGACGGCCTGTCCATCCTGGTTTCGCGGCAGATGCAACTCGATCCGTTCGCGGGCCATCTGTTCGGCTTTTGCAACCGCAGCCGGACCATCATCAAGCTGCTCTACTGGGATCGTAACGGCTTTTGCCTGTGGCACAAGCGCCTGGAGCGGCATGTGTTTCGCTGGCCGACCCGCGCGGCCGAGGTGCTGGCCATCGACTCAAGGCAGCTTATCTGGCTGCTCGACGGCCTGGATCCCCTGGCCGTAAAAGGGCATTCCCGTCTGGAGATCGTCCACGACCTGCCGGAATCGGAGAAGGTTTGCCCTTGCGGCGCGGTCCTGGTCCGCATCGGCGAGGAAGTCAGCGAGAAGCTCGACATCGTGCCGGCCAAAATCCAGGTCATCCGCCACATCCGGCCCAAGTATGCCTGCCGGGCCTGCGAGGGGGTGGAGGGTGACGGGCCGACGGTGAAAACCGCGCCCATGCCGCCCCAGATCATCCCCCAAGGCATCGTCACCCCGGGCCTCTTAGCCCATGTCGCGGTAGCCAAGTATGCCGACGCGCTGCCCCTGTACCGCCAGGAAGACCAGTTCGCCCGCCTGGGCCTGGACGTCTCCCGGGGCACCCTGGCCGGCTGGATGATCCGGGTGGCCAAGGCCTGCGAGCCGCTCATCGCCATGATCATCGAAGAAATTCGCTCCGGTCCCATCGTCAACATGGACGAAACCACGGTCCAGGTGATGCATGAACCAGATCGGGCCAACACCACCAAGTCGTACATGTGGGTCGCCCGGGGCGGAACGCCGGGAACACCGGTCGTCCTCTTTCGCTATCATCCGACCCGGGCCGGCAGCGTGGCCGCGGAAATCCTCGGCAACTTCCAAGGCTATCTGCAGACCGACGGATACAGCGGCTACGAGGCCCTGGGCGACCGGGAAGGCCTGTGCCATCTCGGCTGCCTGGCCCATGTCCGGCGCAAGTTCGTCGAAGTTGAGAAGGCTGCCGGCAAGAAGGCCAAAGGCGGCACGGCCCATGCCGTCCTGGACCTGATCGGCAAGCTTTACAGCGTGGAGCACCAAGCCGAAAAGCAGAGGCTCGATCCAGAGCAGATCAAGGCTTTGCGAGCCGAAAAATCCAGGCCCATCCTGGACAAGCTCAAGGCTCTGCTCGATGCCCGCATCGCCACCACCCCGCCCAAGAGTCTGCTCGGCAGGGCCATCAGCTATGCCCTCAAGCAGTGGGACCGGCTGGTCGTCTATCTGGAAGACGGCCGGCTGCGCCCGGACAACAACCTGGCCGAAAACGCCATCCGTCCCTTTGCCGTGGGGCGCAAGAACTGGCTTTTCTCAGGCCACCCACGCGGGGCCGACGCCTCGGCCACCCTGTACTCCCTCATCGAGACCGCCAAGGCCAACGACCTGGAGCCGTACCGTTATCTGCGTCACCTCTTCGAGCACTTACCGGCGGCAACTTCCGACGCCCAGCGCAAGGCCCTCCTGCCACCGTACATCGCTCCCAAAAGCCTGATTATCCCTACCTGAACTTCTGCCGCCTTCCGATTGCCCTGACAAGATGCGCCTCATTGAGCGCTTACATATGCTCAGACCAGTACGCCGCCTTCTCGGAACGCACCTCTGCTGCTGATGCTGCCATGGTCGTCCTCCTGTGGGGGTAACCATGGCAGAAAATTCAAGCGGCGTAAGAAGGGCCTGATTGACCGCTTACGTTAATGCTTTCTAGTCGTTAATTATATTTTCCATTTTGTGTCGACGGTGAGCTTCTTTCGTAGGGGAGTTCACCGTTTTTTACTGCTAAAATTGAAATGTTGTGATGGCGATGAGGTAATATAAAGAGAGTTGGACGGTAGAGTCCACGGAAGTGTTGTAAATTCTGGAGTCGTCTAGGCCGGGGGGGGGGCAGCCTGGACGGGATGAACGAGGTAGCCATCGGGTCAATTAGCTGTAAGGTGAGGTTGCGAAGCCGCACCTGCAGCCAAAGGAGACAATGATGGCCAAGGACTGCATTGCATTAATCGAACTGATGCAAAATGGCTGGCAGCAGCGATTGTCTACGCTCCCTGGCGGAAGCAGTCTTGCAGTTTGTCGTGGGGGGGG
>JBFXIU010000031.1:0-22447 GCA_050175615.1 Porticoccaceae bacterium
TCCACAAATACTCTGGCGTTTCTGAACAGGCGCATCCAGCCGCTGTCTCCTCCTCGCCATGCATCGGGGTGCCAGGAATTTGTCGCCGCCCTGAAAACCCGCTCAGGATGAGGCATCATGATGGTGACTCTACCGTCGGTTGAGGATATTCCGGTAATACCATGGGGCGAGCCATTGGGATTGGCCGGGTAATATTCTGTTGCAGAGAGATGGTTGTCAATAAAGCGCATGGCGACCATGCCGCTGTTTTCCAGCTTTTCCAGTGTTTTTGCGGATTCAAATTCCGCCCGCCCTTCGCCGTGGGCAACAGCAATAGGCATATGGGTTCCGGACATGCCCTGAAGTAACACGGACGGACTTTCTTCAATTCTCACCAGGGAAAAACGGGCTTCAAACTGCTCTGACAGGTTGCGGACAAAGCGGGGCCAGTGTTGGCTGCCGGGAATCAGGGATTTAAGATTGGAGACCATCTGACAGCCGTTGCAGATACCCAGGGTAAAGGTGTCCTGGCGGTGGAAAAAATCGCTGAATTGATCCCGTGCCAGGTTGTTGAAGAGAATGGTTTTTGCCCAGCCCTCCCCGGCGCCGAGCACATCGCCATAGGAAAATCCGCCGCAGGCCACCAGACCCTTAAACTTCCTGAGGCTAACACGACCGGCGAGGATATCGCTCATGTGGACATCCACAGCGTCGAAACGGGCGCGCTCAAAGGCCGCAGCCATTTCCACCTGACTGTTGACGCCCTGTTCTCGAAGTATCCCAATACGGGGACGGGACAGGTTGATATAGGGGGCGCTAATATCCTCGTTGACGTCAAAGGTGGTGTGTACACTGAGGCCGGGGTCTTCGCTGAGAATAGTGTTCTGTTCCTGTTGGGCGCAGTCAGGATTGTCGCGCAGTGATTGAATGTGAAAGCTGGTTTGACTCCACAGGCGCTGCAAGTGCAGGCGACTGTTTTTGTAACAGGTTTTTCCTTTCCACTTGAAGGACAGATTGTCATCGGCAGCAAGGGTGCCTATATCGGTGACCAAATCCTCGAGCCCATTTTTGCTGAACAGCGACAACAGGTTGGCTTTATTGGTTTTGGTTGTTTGAATGATGGCGCCCAGTTCTTCATTGAAAAGGATTGCAAGAGGATCGTCGCCGAGGCCGTCGAGGTTGATGGCTAGGCCGGTGCGCCCGGCAAAGGCCATCTCTGCCAGAGCCGCCAATAAGCCACCGTCGCTGCGGTCGTGGTAGGCAATAATCCAGCCGGCGTTATTGGCCTGCTGAATGGCGGAAAAAAAGTGCTTGATGCGCTCCGGGCAATCCAGGTCGGGGGCGGAATCACCCATTTCACGGTAAACCTGAGCGAGAATAGAGCCGCCGAGGCGATTGCGGCCGGCTCCCAGATCTATGAGTAACAGGCAGGATTCGTCGCCGTCTCGGCGTAGCTGTGGTGTGAGTGTTTTGGTGACATCAACAACAGGAGCGAAAGCGCTGATGACCAGTGACAAGGGCGCTGTTATGGCCTTGCTCTCGCCATTGTCGTCCCAGGCGGTGCGCATGGACATGGAATCTTTGCCCACGGGAATAGTAATACCCAGTTTGGGACACAGATCCATGCCTACGGCTTCGACGGTGCGAAACAGCTTTTCGTCTTCACCGCGGTGACCAGCTGCGCACATCCAGTTTGCGGAGAGCTTGATATCGGAAATACAGTTAATGGCGGTGCCAGCGATATTGGTAATGGCTTCGCCAACCGCCATGCGACCGGAGGCGGGGGCATCGATCAACGCGAGCGGAGTGCGTTCGCCCATGGCCATGGCTTCGCCGGCGAGGCTGTCGTGGCTGATGGTGGTGACGGCGCAGTCGGCAACGGGCACCTGCCAGGGTCCCACCATTTGATCCCTGGCCACCATGCCGGTGATGCTGCGGTCGCCGATGGTGATCAAAAAGCTCTTGCTGGCCACCGCCGGGTGCTGAATAACCCGCTCCACAGCCTCGCTGATATCGATACTCAGGGTGCTGAAATGGCGTATTTCCGGATGGTGTTTTTCTGCCTTGCGGTGCATTTTCGGCGGCTTGCCGAAGAGCACCGCCATGGGTAGATCCACAGGCTTTGACGAAAAATGGCTGTCATTGACCCTGAGGGTTTTTTCGGCAGTGGATTCGCCGACTATGGCATAGGGGCAGCGCTCCCGTTCGCAGATGGCGCTGAATCTATCAATGTCGCCAGGTCGTACGGCGATGACGTAGCGCTCCTGGGATTCATTGCACCAGATTTCCATGGGCGACATGCCCGGCTCATCGTTGGGCACCTGGCGCAGTTCAAAGGTGCCGCCGCAGCCGCCGTCCTTGACCAGTTCGGGGAAGGCGTTGGAGAGGCCGCCAGCGCCGACATCGTGAATAAAGGCGATGGGGTTATGGTCACCCAGTTGCCAGCATTGATCGATAACTTCCTGGCAGCGGCGTTCAATTTCCGGGTTTTGCCGCTGCACAGAGGCAAAATCCAGTTGCTCGCTGCTGCTGCCGGATGTCATGGAGGAGGCAGCGCCACCGCCAAGACCAATCAACATGGCGGGTCCGCCGAGCACCACCAGTTTGCAGCCGGGTTCAAATTCATGTTTTTGAACATGTTGCTCACGGATATTGCCGTAACCGCCCGCGAGCATAATGGGTTTGTGGTAGCCCCGGCGCTCGCCGTCAAAATCCTGCTCAAAGGTGCGGAAATAGCCGCACAGATTCGGACGGCCAAATTCGTTGTTGAACGCGGCGCCGCCGAGGGGGCCGTCGATCATAATATCCAGTGCCGACACAATTCGATCCGGCTTGCCGTAATTGTCCTCCCAGGGATGGCTATAACCGGGAATTTGCAGGTTGGAAACGCTGAAACCGGTGAGTCCCGCTTTGGGCTTGGAACCGCGCCCGACAGCGCCTTCGTCGCGGATTTCGCCCCCAGCCCCTGTGCCTGCGCCGGGAAAGGGGGCTATGGCGGTGGGGTGGTTGTGGGTTTCCACTTTCATGAGAATATGAACAGGCTCGCTGGAGTAACCGTAAACTTTTGTTTCCGGGTCGGGATAAAAGCGCCCGGCCTGGTGACCGGCGATCACCGCAGCGTTGTCGGAATAGGCGGAAAGGACGTTTTCGCCACCCTGCTGATAGGTGTTTTTGATCATGCCAAACAGGGAAATGGTCTGATCGACGCCATCGATAGTCCAGGAGGCGTTGAAAATTTTGTGGCGGCAGTGTTCCGAGTTTGCCTGGGCAAACATCATCAGTTCGACGTCAGTGGGATTGCGATCGAGATCCCTGAAACTGTCGAGCAGGTAGTCCAGCTCATCTTCTGCCAGCGCCAGCCCCAAATCCCTGTTGGCGAACTCCAGGGCGGCGCGCCCGTCCTGCAAAATATCAATGACCCTGTGGGGACGGGGCTGGTGGTGAACAAATAATTGCCGGGCAGAATCCAGGTCATCGAACACCGCTTCAACCATGCGGTCGTAAAGCAAATGGGCAATCTGTTTTCTGGATTCTCGATGCAGGGGCGTATCGCCGTGGAGAAAATAGGCGACACCCCTCTCCAGGCGGCGGACTTTGGTCAGTCCGGCATTGTGAGCAATATTGGTGGCTTTGCTTGACCAGGGGGAAATGGTGCCCGGTCTGGGCACCACAAGGAAGAGGCTGCCGTCCTGAGCCTCGCGCAGCCCCCTGGGGCCGTAGGTAAGCAGGGCGTTGAGAACAGTTTCCTCTTCAGAGGTTAGTGCTTCTTCAATATCGGCAAAGTGAATATACTCAGCGTAGAGCGAGTGAATCTCAGGAATCACTTGCTGAAGGCTTTCAAGAAGTTTTTGCTTGCGAAATGCAGATAGTGCCGGAGCGCCGCTCAGGGTCAGCATGGATGATAATCTCACAACGTACAGGGGAAGTCAGGCTGGCTATTGTACTGGAATTGACTGAGTACGACAGCCCTGAAGCCGCGATTGCGCCTGTTTGGATTTAATCGGGGCAGCCACTTCGGGTTGCCGATGGTGGCGACAGGCAATACCCTGTGCTCCCTTGAATCGATGAGGCTGGAATGAGGCGGAAACTTCTCAACCTGAGAAAAAACACAAAAAGGTTGCTTTTCGGCGGCTTTGTGGTTTTTTTTGCGCTTCTGTTAACCCAGAGTCGCGAGCTTTCGCGCCTCGAGGCCATTGCGGCCAATGGCGAAATCAAGCTGATCACCCGCCAGGGGCCAATCACCTACTATGAAGATGCCAAAGGCAGAAACGGTTTTGAGTATCTGCTCGCCAGGGATTTTGCCGATTATCTCGGCGTGGAACTGAAGGTGACAACCACGGAAACCCTGTTTCAGCTTTTTAACATGCTTGGCGGCCCCAACGGCGACTTTGCCGGTGCTACTCTGACCATTACGCCAGAGCGTCTCAAGGACTACCATTTTTCCGCCGCCTATGATGCTGTGGTGCAAACGGTACTTTACCGCCGGGGAACCAGAGCGCCCCGCGAGATTGCCGATCTTATCGGCAAACAGGTGGCGGTCATAGCCGACAGCTCCCACGAGGAACATCTTCGCGCTTTGCAGAAGGATTACTCGGGGCTGTCATGGCTTAGTATTCAGGGGGCGGAGATGATCGAGTTGATGGAAATGGTCGACGCCGGCGAGATTGATTTCGCCATTATTGATTCCACCACCTTTGACGCCCACAGGAGTATCTACCCCAGTGCCGTCAGAGGTTTTGATATTTCCCAGTCCCAGGAGCTGGCCTGGGCTTTTCCAAAGACCGGTGACCGATCTCTGGTTGACGCCGCCAACCGGTTTTTGCAGCAGTCCCGCGACAGCGGGCGACTGGACGATTTAAAAAGACAATTTTTCTCGGATATCGAGCATTTTTCCGTGGCCGGCTCCCTTTTATTTATTCAAAGACTCAAAACTCGCCTGCCCAAATACCGACAGTTTTTTGAAGAAGCGGCAAGTAAGTTCAGTATAGATTGGCATTTACTGGCGGCTATTGCTTATCAGGAGTCCCACTGGAATCCCGGCGCCGTCTCGCCAACGGGAGTGAAGGGCATGATGATGCTCACCCTGGATGCCGCATCGGAAGTCAATGTCAGCAACCGCCGCGATGTCAGGCAAAGTATTCGCGGTGGCGCCGAGTACTTTCTCGCTACCAAGGCGCGCATTCCCGCTGATATCACCGAACCGGACAGAACCTGGTTTGCCCTGGCGGCCTACAATGTCGGCCTCGGCCATCTCGAAGACGCGAGGGTGCTCACGGATAGAGCAGGCCGGAACCCGGATCTGTGGAATGACGTCAAGGATTTCCTGCCCTTATTACAGCGCCAGAAATACTATTCCACTGTGCGCCACGGCTATGCCCGCGGCCAGGAGCCGGTGCGCTATGTGCGCAATGTCATCAAGTACAGACGGCTGCTGCAGTGGAATACCATTGAGGAAAACCGCCGCAGCCAACGGGATGAAAAATACAGCCCGCCGAAAACTCAGCAGTGGAATCTCGATAGCTTTAAAACCTTGTGACACCACTGCCAGTGGCATGGCGATGTTTACATTGGGGCTTTTTGGCTGTATAAAAACACAGTATTTTCGACTGTGCCGCCGCCATGAAAAAAATTATCCACTGCGATGCTGATTGTTTTTTTGCCGCCGTTGAAATGCGCGACGATCCCAGTTTGCGCCATATTCCCCTGGCGATTGGCGGCAGTGCCGAGCGCAGGGGTGTAATTTCCACCTGCAACTACGAGGCGCGGCGTTTCGGTATTCACTCGGCAATGGCGAGCTGGCAGGCGCTTAAACTCTGTCCCAGCCTTGTATTGTTGCCCCATAGCATGGAAAAGTATCGCCAGGCGTCTGCCGGACTGAAACGTATCTTTGCCGATTATTCCGAAAGTATCGAGATGGTGTCGGTTGATGAGGCCTATCTGGATGTTACCGACAGCGAGTTGTGTCGAGGCAGTGCAACCCTTATAGCCACTGAAATTCGCAATCGGGTCAAGTCCGAAATTGGCATTACCCTGTCTGCCGGCGTGGCCACCAACAAGTTTCTCGCCAAGGTGGCCAGTGAATGGCAAAAGCCAGACGGGCTTTTTGTCATCAAGCCGGGGGAGGAAAGGGTATTTGTCGATAACCTGCCCATTAAATATATCCACGGTGTCGGCAAGGTAACCGCCGCCCGATTGGCGCGGCTTGGCATTACCCACTGCAAAGATATACAGCAGAAAAGCCTTGCCGAGCTGATTCCCCATTTTGGCAGTTTTGCGGTTCGCCTCAAAGCGCTGAGCGAGGGTATCGATAATCGTCCGGTAAACACCACGCGCATTCGCAAATCCCTCAGTGTTGAACATACCTTTACAGCCGATCTGGCCAGCAGAGATTCCTGTCTTTCGCAAACAGGCTGGCTGTGTGGCGAGCTTATGGCCAGGCTAAAAAAACTGCCGAGCTTTTATCAGATAAAAAAAGTCCAGGTAAAACTCAAGTTTGCCAATTTCAGCCAGACAACACTGGAAAAACCCTGTGAGATACCAACCGTAGATTGTTTTTCCGATCTCATCGCGGAGGGCACAGCGAGAAACCCCCTGCCGGTGAGGCTTCTCGGCGTGGGTGTTCAGTTTATGCCGCCGCCGTCATCCTCCGTGGTGGAGCAAATGCAGTTGTTTGGTTAGAGGCTGCAGGTTTTTTTGCTATTGATTTGAGCCTGATCAAAACACGCCGGGATAGGCGCCACCATCGACAAGAATATTCTGCGCCGTCATATAGGCCGCCTGTTGACTGCACAGAAAGGCGCAGGTAGCGCCGAATTCCGCTGTTCTGCCCAGCCTGCCTGCGGGAATACTTTTAAGGAACTGTGGTTGAAAATGTTCCACGGATACGCTCTCCGCCTGTGCTCTGGCGGCGACAATGGCATTGCCGCGGGCAGTATCAAAAGTGCCGGGCAGGAGGTTGTTGATGGTGACATTGGCGGCGGCAAATTCCCTGGCGATGCCGGATACCCAGCCGGTCAGGGCGGCTCGTGCGCCGTTGGAAAGCCCCAGTTGGGCGATGGGCTGTTTTACGGTAATACTGGTGATATTGACGATGCGGCCAAATTTGCGCTCCGCCATGCCGTCAATAACGCGGCGAATCAGGTCAAAAGCGCTGTACATGTTGTCGTTAAGCGCTGCATTCCAGTGTTTTTGTGTCCAGTGACGAAAGTTTCCTGGCGGTGGCCCGCCGGCGTTGTTGATAAGAATGTCGGGGTGGGGGCAGGCCGCCAAAATACGGTCGCGCCCCTCTTGGGTGGTGACATCGGCAACGACAGTCGTCACTTTGTTGTCAAAGGTATTTCTTATTTCAGTTGCGGTTGTTTCAAGATCCTGCTGATGGCGCGCCGCCAGTGTCAAATCGACACCTTCCGCGGCCAGCGCCAGCGCACAGCCCTTGCCGAGACCGCGGCTGGATGCGCAGACGATGGCGGTTTTTCCTTTGAGTCCGAGATCCATATTGCTATTCCACCAAAAATACGGTTGCAGTTACACTCTGGAATCACTTGGTTCCAGATAGGTTGAGGCCAACGACCCCGACAATGATCAGGGCGATGCTGATCAGTTTTATGGTGGAAACCGACTCCTGAAAATAGGTGATGCCAATAATGGCAATGGTGGCGGTTCCCAGCCCAGCCCAAACTGCATAGGCAATGCTGATATCGAGTTTTTTCAGCGCCAAAGCCAGCATGGCGATGGAGCCGCCGTAAAAAACAAAAACCAGAACGGAAGGAATAAGTCTGGTTAGCCCCGAGGATATTTTCATCGATGTGGTGCCTGCCACTTCCAGCACAATCGCCAGAGCCAAATAAAGCCAATGCATAATTTTTCCCGATTATCTTTTGTCAGGATGGGCAATGGTTTGCTGGCGCCATCAAAGCATGAGTCGTCGTATGTCGGCCAGGGCATTCACCAACTCAGTCATAAATTTTCCAGCAACGGCGCCATTGATGAGTTTGTGGTCGTAGCTAAGGCTTAGGGGCAGCATTTGCCTGGGAACAAATTCGTTGCCATTCCAGACGGGTTGAATAGAGGCTTTGGAAACACCGAGAATTGCCGCTTCCGGCGCGTTGACGATGGGGGTAAAGCCGCGCCCGCCAATGGCGCCCAGGCTGGTAATACTGAAACAGCCCCCCTGCATTTCCGTGGCCGACAACTTTCCTGCACGGGCTTTTTCGGCCATTTCAGCGATATCTACAGCGATATCAAAGAGACCTTTTTTGTCGACATCGCGAATTACTGGCACCAACAGCCCCCGCGGAGTGTCTACGGCCAGGCCAATATGCATATAGTGTTTTTGAATGATTTTGTCGCCGCTGGAATGCCAGGAGCGATTTATCACCGGGTTGTTTCTGATAACCCGTGCGCAGGCCAGCATTAAAAAGGCCACCGGTGTCAGTTTGACGCCGCGTTTATCCGCTTCTCCCTTGAGTGACTTGCGGAAGTCTTCCATGTCGGTGATGTCGGCATCATCAAACTGGGTGACGGCGGGAACATTGAGCCAGGTTCGAGCCATATGGGTCGCGGTGACTCTGTCGATTTTACTTAAGGAAATTTCTTCAACGGAGCCAAATTGGGAAAAGTCCTGGTCGGGAATGGGCGGGATGCCTCCTCCGGTGGTTGGCGAGGCAGCACCTGTTTCCAGGTTTTTCAGGGCTTTTTTGACATAAGCCTCAACATCCTCTTTCTGAATCCGACCTTTGGTTCCGGTGCCGGAGATATTGGCGAGATTCACTCCCAGCTCCCTGGCGAAGTGGCGCACCATGGGGCCGGCATAAACTGAGGAAGGCGGAGCCTCCGGCTCGTTAAGCTGCTCCTGTGCGGCGGCCTCCTCAGTGCGGCCAAGGCTTCCAGAATCGACCTTTTCGGACTCAGGGGTGGGCACTGATGTGTCGGGCTGGGACGTTTCTGGTTGAGTGGACGGGGCGCTCTCCTTATCCGTCGCAGCTTTTGGTGATTGAGGCCTGTCGTCGCTAACTGTGCTCTCGATAATGGCGACTTCCTGGCCGCTTTTGACTTTGTCCCCTTCCTTAATCAGGATCTTGATAATTTTTCCGCTGGCGGGGCTGGGAACTTCCATGGTGGCTTTGTCGCTTTCCAGGGTCATCAGGCTATCCCCTGTGCTGACCTGGTCGCCAGGGTTAATGCTGATTTCGATGACATCCACAGACTCATCCGTGCCCAGGTCGGGAAGGGTTACTGGCGACCTGGTATTTTCTCCGCCAGCGGGGGCGGTTGATGGAATCTTGTTTTTTGCCGCGGGTTCATTGGCGGTTGTGGACTCTTGGTTTTCAGCCTTATCCTTTTTATCCGCTTTCGCATCTGGAGGGCTGTCCTTGATACTTGTGTCTGCCTTGGTGTCCGCCACGTCAATGTCCACAATTGCCGCCCCCTGGGAAACTGAATCGCCGAGCTTGACCAGGATCTTTTTGACCACACCTTGGGCGGGAGAGGGTACGTCCATGGTGGCTTTGTCGGATTCAAGTACCAGCAAGGTGTCCTCAATGGCAACTTCGTCGCCGGGAGCAACAGCAATTTCAATGACTTCGACAGACTCGGCGCCGCCCAGGTCAGGAATTTTAATGGTTTGAATGGCCATATGTTGTCCCTCAGGCGTACAGTGGATTCATTTTGTCGGGATCAATCCCCAGGTCTTTTATGGCCTGGGCGACAACAGTTTTTTCGATGCGTCCCTGTTTGGCGAGGCCGTGGAGGGCGCAAACGCTGATATAGCGGCGGTCAACTTCAAAGAAGTCCCTGAGCTTGGTGCGACTGTCGCTGCGGCCAAAACCATCAGTGCCGAGAACATGGTAGTCGCCAGGTATATAGGGACGCAGTTGTTCGGAAAGATTTTTCATATAGTCGGTGGCAATAACAAAGGGGCCGCTGTTGTCCCCCGCCGTATTTTTCGACAGCAGGGCGGTGATATAGGGAATTTTCTCATCTTGATCCGGATGCAGCATGTTCCAGCGCACAGTGGCCTGGCCGTCGCGGGTGAGCTCGTTGATGCTGGTGACGCTCCAGATGTCGGCTTGAACGCCATAGTCGTTGTTGAGAATGTCGGCAGCGGCGATGACTTCATTGAGGATGGTGCCCGCGCCCATGAGCTGGACACGAAGCTTGTTTTTGCCGGTTTTTGCGCCCTTGCGCAGACTGTAGCAGCCGCGAATAATGCCTTCCTCGGCGCCTTTGGGCATTTCCGGATGGTGGTAGTTTTCGTTCATGGTGGTGATGTAATAGAAACAGTTTTCCTTGTCGCCATACATGCGTTTGAGCCCGTCCTGAACAATCACCGCCAGCTCATAGCCAAAAGCGGGGTCGTAACTGCGGCAGTTGGGGATGGTGTTGGCGAGAATATGGCTGTGGCCGTCCTGGTGCTGCAGACCTTCGCCGTTAAGGGTGGTGCGGCCTGAAGTGGCGCCGATAAGAAAACCTCGCGCCTGCATGTCTCCGGCTGCCCAGGCCAGGTCGCCAATGCGTTGAAAACCAAACATGGAGTAATAAATATAGAAGGGCACCATGGGGCAATCGTAATTGCTGTAAGCGGTCGCAAGAGCCATCCATGCCGACATGGCGCCGGCTTCGTTAATGCCTTCTTCGAGAATCTGCCCCTGTTTGTCTTCCTTGTAATACATGATCTGGTTGTGATCGTGGGGAATGTATTTTTGCCCCGCCGAGGAATAGATGCCGAGCTGGCGGAACATGCCCTCCATGCCGAAAGTGCGCGCCTCGTCGGGAACGATCGGCACAATTCGTGAACCGATTTTTTTATCTTTCACCAGGGTGGCGAGGATACGCACAAAAGCCATGGTGGTGGAAATTTCCCTTTCCCCGGTACTTTCAAGCTGCTTTTGAAAGGCGCTAAGGGGGGGCGTGTCGAGGGCGTCGAAATCTGCCTGGCGAAAAGGAACCGGGCCACCAAGTTCCTCGCGGCGCTTTTTCATATAGGCAATTTCCGGGCTGTCTTCCGGCGGGCGGTAATAGGGCACGGTTTCCAGCTGGTCGTCGGGAATGGGAATGCCAAAGCGGTCGCGGAAATTTTTCAGACTGTCGATATCGAGTTTTTTAACGCCGTGGGTGTCGTTTGCGGCTTCCCCTGCAGCACCCATGCCGTAACCTTTAACGGTCATGGCCAGAATCACCGTGGGTTTGCCGTTACTTTCAAGTGCCGCAGCGTAAGCGGCATAAACTTTATAGGGGTCGTGGCCGCCGCGATTGAGGTATTGTATATCGCGATCGCTGAGATCCTTGACCAGCTCAGCCAGCTCTGGATCCTTGCCAAAAAAGTGCTCTCGAGTATAGGCGCCGCCGTTGTTTTTACAGTTTTGAAGCTCGCCGTCGCAGACTTCATCCATGCGTTTTTGCAGCAGACCTTTGGTGTCTTTTTCAAAAAGTGGATCCCAGAGCCGCCCCCAGATCACCTTGATAACATTCCAGCCAGCGCCTTTAAAGACACCTTCCAGCTCCTGAATGATTTTGCCGTTGCCCCGCACTGGGCCGTCGAGGCGCTGCAGGTTACAGTTGATAACAAAATTGAGGTTTTCCAGGCCTTCCCGCCCTGCGAGGGCAATGGCGCCGAGGGATTCAGGCTCATCGCATTCGCCGTCGCCGAGAAATGCCCACACCTGACGGTCGCCCCTGGGTACTAGCCCGCGGGCGGACATGTAGCGCATTACGTGAGCCTGGTAGATGGCCTGAATGGGGCCAAGGCCCATGGAAACGGTGGGAAACTGCCAATAATCGGGCATCAGCCAGGGGTGGGGATAGGACGACAGGCCTTTGCCGTCGGTTTCGCGGCGGAAATTTTCCAGCTGCTCTTCATTGATTCTGCCTTCCAGGAATGAGCGCGCGTAGATGCCGGGTGAGCTGTGGCCTTGAAAATACACCAGGTCGCCAAGATGGCCTTTGTCGCGGCCGCGGAAAAAGTAGTTAAAGCCAATGTCGTAAAGGGTTGCCGCCGATGAGAATGTGGCGATATGCCCGCCCAAAGCATCCTCATTTTTGTTGGCGCGCATCACCATGGCGAGGGCGTTCCAGCGGATCAGGGAGCGAATGCGGCGCTCCATAAACAGATCGCCGGGCATGCGCTTTTCCCTTGATGTTGGAATGGTGTTGCGGAACGGGGTGGTAATGGCGTTAGGGGTAGGAATGCCCTGCTCGGCGGCTTTGTCGAGCAACTGTTTGACCAGGTAGCCGGCACGATCCTGACCCTGAAATTTGATTACTGATTCCAGTGCTTCGAGCCATTCCCGGGTTTCTGTCGGGTCTAAATCGTCAAATAGGGTCATGGTGCCTGTCCTGTTGGTGAGTCTGTCATTAGCTGTGTTGTTGGCAAAACTTTAGCACAGTAATTTTCACAATACTATGTTCCAATTATTTTGAAACATAGTAACAAATTGTGGGGCGGCAAGGATCCACAGCCAGTGTTGCACTATGCAGTGTAGATCCTTGCCGATGCTGATGCACAGGCAGAGAGGGTTTTAACTGTCGTAATTAAACGCTGGTTCCAGATATTCCTCCGTCAGCGGCTCTCCGCTGCCGACGGCCTTGTCGGGCGAGGTGAGTATCCACAGCCCTGCGCGCTTGCCCACCATAACCCTCGAAAAAGCCTCAGTTATGGTCTCCTTGTCGATGGCGTTCAGAGCCGCCACCAGCCTTGGTCTGAAATCAAAATCCTCGTAGCCGAGATTCAAAGATTCTAGATGTCTCGCCGCCAATTCATTGATGTTGCGGGGTTTTTCCTCTATTTGCGCAAGCACCGATTGGCGGTAACGCTCAAAATCTTCATCGCTAAGATCGGCGACGATGGCCTGGGCATTGTCGAGAAAGCTGTTGATTTCTCTTTTCAGAGCCTCGGCATCGACTTTGGGGGACTGCACATAAAACAATTGCCCTGGTACCCGCTGCATGGGCGCAATGGTGCTGCCCACGGCATAGCCCAGCTGCTTTTCTGTGCGCAGACTGCTGTAAAAGGGTGCGGAGAGGATGTTGCTCAATAGAGAAAAAGTGGCGCGCTCCTCGAGGCTGTCCTTGTCCCCCTGCAGATAGAGCAGGGCGGCGCTGTCGTTGTGATCCACATAGTAGGAAGTGGATGGCAGAGGCGCTGAGCGCGCCAGGTTTTTTATTTCCAGGGTTGCCTTGAGGTTGTCGTTGCTGAGGCCGAGTTCTGTAGTCAGGGTTTCGGTCATCGCTTGTGCCTGGGAGTCACTGAAATTGCCGCCGGCATACACGCGCCCTTTGCCGGAATTAAACAGCTGTCGATGAAATTGCTGCAACTGCTGCCGGCTAATTTTCTCTAGGACATCGGCCTTTTCCTGAGCCAGCCAGTCATTTTTGACCAGGGGAGGCAGGCGGCTGAAGAGTTGACGAAGCGGCCATTCCTTGCTGCTGTTGCGCCACTTTCTCAATAAGCTGTCCTTGACCCTGTTCAGGCGTTCGCTATTCCAGTCCGGTTTTTTCAGCGCTTGAAGAATACGTTCCAGTAACAGCTGCTGCTTTTCAGTATAGCCGGTAATGGTGATGGCGAAGCCCTGTTCCCAGGTGTTGAGGTTAAAGCCCAGGCCGGCGAGCATTGCCGGGTAGGTTTCCGCCGAGAGCTGATCCAGGATGAGGGCGACAAGGTAATCGACCATCACCGAACGTTCAATAGCGGTCATGTCAGGGAGGGTAATGCGGGCTTCAAAATAACCTTTGGGGGAATTGAACTGGCTGTCGGGGTAATACCAGAGGTTATCCTTGCCGCCGAGATTAAAGGGTTTATCCGTTTTGGATTCGGCAGTGACAATGTCCAGGTTTTCGGCGATGTAGGGGTTTTTGGTCGGCAGCGCCAGTTGTAGTGCGCCCTGGTTTTCAGGGGCGGTGAGGGTGCTCGAGTCGAGCTCTTCTACCCTGTAGGGAGCGCCGTAGAGAATGGATTGCTGTTCTGTTTCAACGTCGGGGGCAGTCAGGACAATGGCAACGTTATTGGCATTGAGCCTGGAGGCCAGGTTGGTAATGTTGCTGGCATCAAAATGCTCAAAAAGATAGTTGCCCCTGAGAATGTCGCCGGGGTTGTAAAGGTGAAGATTGGTGCTCAGTCGTTGCACATAGTTCATGGGCGGCTGTTTTTCGGCAAAGCGAAAGTTTTGTTCGCTGAGGCTGGCTATTTCTTCGTAGCGCCAGGCTTCCAGTCCCTGGGTCTTGATGAGATCAAGCCAGCGGAAAAATTCTTTGGTTATTTGGTCTCGTTTCTCAACGCCCGCGGGCGTGAGGGCGATTTGTACAGAAAATAATGAGCCGTGGCGGCTGTCGAACACCAGGCCGGCGCTCAGCCCTTCGGCGAGATTTTGCTGTTTGAGGTTGGCGAGGAGGCTGCCCTCGCCTTCATGGCCGATAAGGTGACCTAAAAATTCAACGGGCTTTTGCTGCCAATGCTGCGCCACGGAGGGCAGAGGAAAATTAAAGCTCAGATGGCGAAGTTCTTTTTCGGGGCGAATGTTTACTCTGAAAGGCAGTTTTTTACTGAAAAGAGGTGTGTCTGTTTTCTCGAGGGTTATCTGGTGGGCGGGAACCTGCTTAAAACGGCTGCTGACTTCGTGCTCAAGCTCGTCCAGCGGCTGTTTGCCAAGGACAACCAGGTTCATTTCCGTGGCGCTATAGTATTTTTGATAGAAGGCGAGCAGGTCTTCGCGCACCGGATTTTCCGGTGTGTTGGCGAGGGTGTCGAGGTTGCCCACAGAAAACCGGGAAAACGGATGATCCGGGTTGGCAAGTTCCCGCAGCACATCCCATTCCCGCCGCGAGTCGTCCTTGATTTTCAGCTGATATTCGGAGTCCACTGCATGGCGCTCCCGATCCACATAGTCTGGATTAAAGAGCGGGGCGACAAAAAAACGGGAAAAGCGATCCAGTGTGGGCAGCAGGTGCTGGGCATCCACATCAAAGAAATAGTTGGTTTCTTCCAGGCTGGTGTAGGCGTTAAAGGTACCGCCGTGCTCACTGAGGTAGGCTTGGTATTCGCCTGGCTCTGGATATTTGTCGGTGCCCAAAAAGAGCATGTGCTCGAGAAAATGGGCAAGGCCGTCGCGGTCTTCGGGATTTTCAAAGCTGCCCACCTCAATACTGAGGGAGGCTGCGGCTTTGTCGGTATCTGGGTCTGAAATCAGCAGCACCTTAAGACCGTTATCCAGGGTTATAAAGCGGTAATCCCGAGAGTCGGCGGGGCTTTTAAAAACGTCAACACTGGAAGCCTTGTCGTTTGAGGAGATATACCAGTTGCCATCAGTTTGCTGTCCATCGCTTTGGTGGCGGTCATCAGCAGCGGCTGGCTGTTGATTCGATGTGGGTGATTGAGGCTGTTCGTGGGGCGAGCAGGCCTGGAGTGACAGCGCGGTAACAATAACTGCAAGCAAAAAACGGTACGACATGGGAAATTGGTGTCCTTGGGCAAAATTAACAGGCATAAGACTTAGATTTCGGATGGTTGATCCTGGATTTTGTCTTTTCGCGGCCAGGCGTTGTACATGGCCTTGATCAGGGTCGCCAGGGGTATGGCGAAGAAAACGCCCCAAAATCCCCAAAGCCCGCCAAATACCAGTACTGCCAGGATGATGACGAGGGGATGAAGATTAACTGCTTCGGAAAATAATAGGGGCACCAGAACATTGCCATCGAGAAATTGGATGACACCATAGACAACGGCAAGCCAGATAAATTCGTTGCCCCAGCCCCATTGAAAATAACCCACCACCAAAACCGGAATGGTGACAACAGCGGCGCCTATGTAGGGAATCAGTACCGATAATCCCACCAACAAGGCGAGAAGCGCGGCATAGTCCAGTCCCAATACCAGGAAGGCGATATAGGATGTCACCCCGACAATGACGATCTCCAAAGCCTTGCCGCGAACATAGTTGGCGGTTTGCAGGTTCATTTCGTGCCAGATTTTGCGCATTACCGGGCGGTTGGAGGGCAGAAGGCCGACAAAGGCGCTGATCAGGTGATCCTTGTCGTTGAGCATGAAAAAAACCATCAATGGCACCAAAACCAGGTACACCAGTAATCCTGCCAGGTTCGGCAGGCTGCTGAACGAAAAATTCAGCAGCGCCTCGCCGAGCCTGGCAGCTTCGCCGGATGCATAGGCAATCAGTTGGTGCAGTTGGGGTTCGGAAATAAATTCCGGATACTGCTGGGGTATCAAAAGAATGGCATTTTGAATTTGTCGAACCATGCCCGGAAGTTGTGCCACCAGGTTGCTGGATTGTTGAATAATGATGGGAACCAGACCCACCAGAGCCACTGCCACGACGCCGATAAAAACCATGAACATGATCAAAACTGCCAGAAACCTGGGCACTTTTATGCGCTCAAGTCTGGTGACGCCACCCTGTAAAAGAAAAGCGATAATCAGTGCGGCAAAAAACGGCGCCAGAACCTCGCCCAGATAAACCAGCAGCGCCAGTGTCAGCACCATTAACAGTGTGAGCAGTACGGCCTCTTCATCGCCCAGGTAGCGATCTATCCAGTTGCCGACAACTTTTAGCATAAACGAATTTTCTCTTGTGGCGTCCGTTGTAATCGAGGGTCGAGGTTAAGCAATCCCGCGGTGGCTATCAACTCTAATTTACTTCCATAGCAAGCGCCATTTGACCCGAAGTTGTCGCAACTTACAACGGAACCTCCTGCGCCGTGCGAGTGTCCAACGGTCGAGCCATTAAAGCTGTGACATTGCCAAGGGAAACCAGCTAAACTTTAGTCAACATTTTTTATTGGTGTAAACATGTCTCAGTCTATTCAGGAGTAAAACCTATTTTTTTGCGCGTCCAAACAGCTTTGCGGTTGCCGGCAATACTTGTGCTGATGGCGCTGTCTGCCGCCAGTTTCGCCAGCAGCAGTGACTTTGACCTCCCGCTTCTCGGCGATACCAGCTCTGCGCTTATCTCGCCCCAGCAGGAATACGAGCTCGGTCAAGCCTGGCTGGGTGCTTTTCGTAGCAGGGTCAGCACCCTTGACGATCCGGAATTGCAGATTTATCTGGAAAATTTGCTTTTTGAGTTGGCGCAATACAGCGATCTTAACGACCATCGTCTTGAGTTGATCATTGTTAACAACCCCACCCTCAATGCGTTTGCTGTACCCGGTGGCATTATTGGCGTCCATACCGGGCTGTTTCGCTATACGGAAAACGAACACCAGTTGGCCTCGGTGCTCACCCACGAACTGGCTCACCTCAGTCAGCGCCATTTTGCCCGCGGGCTTGAAAACCGCAAGGCGAGTTCCGTCGGCACCATGGCCGGCCTGCTCACAGGCATTATTCTGGCAGCAACCGTTGGTGGCGATGCGGGAATGGCGGCAATGACCATGACCCAGGCGGCGGCCTTGGAAAGCAGCCTCCGTTACAGCCGTCAGAATGAGCAGGAAGCAGACAGGCTGGGTATCAATACGCTGTATAAATCCGGGCGCGATCCGGCAGAAGTTTCCAATATGTTTGAGCAAATGCTTGCCGCCACCCGGTATACCGGACAAAAGCCGCCGGAATTTCTGTTGACTCACCCGTTGACAGAAAAAAGGGTGGCTGATGCCAGAGGGCGTATCAACAACTATCCGGCGCGACAGTATCCACTGCGGCCAGAGTTCGATTTTATGCGCGCCAGGGCGATGTTGTGCATCGACGACAATCCTTCAAGGTCGGCGCAGCGTTTTACCAGCGAACTGGAAGGTTTTTCTGCGTCGAAAACCGCCGCTGCCTACGGACTGGCGCTGGCCTATTCGCGCCAGGGAAAACACGAGGCTGCCCGTGAAACTCTGGATCCGCTGCTGTCAAAGGAGCCTAAAAATCTTATGTTGCGGCTTGCGGATGTAGAGCTCGAGAAAAATAGTGGTGACTACGATGCCAGTCTTGAGCGCATTAAGGCTCTGGAGACTCTGCACGCCACCAATTATGCGCTGCAACGCTATAAAGCGGAAGCTCTGCTGAAAGCGGGTCGCTACCAGCAGTCAGAACGGGTTCTGGCCGCTCTCAGCGACCAGCGTCCCAAGGATCCCAAGGTCTGGTTCCAGCTGGCGGAAGTCAGTGGTTTGTCGGGCAATATCGTTGCTGTACATAAGGCCAGGGCAGAATTTTTTATTCTTATCGGCGTCTATGACAAAGCCCGCGAGCAGCTGACCTATGCGCAACGGTTGGTAGAAAACGATTTCAGAGAGTACGCTATTCTTGAAACCCGTATCGACGATGTCAATAAAATGATCGAAAAAATTAAACAACTCTAATCGTATTTGTTTCGGCATCTATGATCCAGGATTGACATATTGATGATTAAAAACCGCACTAAAGGAGATTTATCCATGCTGAAGACCAGGTTATCTATTCCCTTGTTGCTGGCGTTGACCCTGCCCGCGTTCGCTTTTCCAGCTTCTGCGACGGCCAGTGATACCCCCGCCACCGCTGAAACCCCCGCCGCCCGCGCCTATATTATTTCCCCCAGGGATGGCGATGTGGTCACCAGCCCTGTACGGGTGCAGTTTGGTCTTGAGGGCGCCGGTGTTGCGCCCGCAGGTGTCGAAAAAACGAACACCGGGCATCATCACCTGTTGATTAATGTTGCCGAACTGCCCGATCTCGACAGACCCATTCCCGCCGATGACAACCATCGCCATTTTGGCGGTGGCCAGACTGAGGTTATGCTGGAGCTTGCTCCCGGCGAGCACAGCCTTCAATTATTGCTCGGCGATCATCTCCATGTTCCCTTGAAGCCGGTGGTAGCTTCAGAAAAAATTACAATCAGGGTTAAGTGAGTTATAGCCTGTTGATATCGGGGTAAGGGGTTCTTTGTGGCCAGCCCTTTTATGGAACCCCACTCCGAGACACTGGGTTGCTGGAGTTCCTGGGCGCCAGTTCGCTGATAGCAATATCCGGAAACTCTGTTGCTCGAAGGCCTTGCAGATATTTCAATGTTCGAAAACCGTCGAACCAGGTGTGCATCTGCCGCTCAAAGCCGGCGCCGGTGCGGCTGTGCTGGCGGCAGTGATCAATAGCGCTTTCCACGCCCATGGCCACTAGCAGGTTGCGGCTGTTGTGGCTCAACCTTGCGAGCGCATCATTGTTCGCCACCAGGTCGGGAATTGTCGCCAGCCAGGCTTTCAACTCTTCAAAAATTTTCGGGTTGTGCAACTTGAAGTCTTGAGAGGGGTTGGTCATGGCGAGAATTTTCTCCACAGCGGGTCCCGTACCAAAGGGAACACGCTGGGAAACTCTCGCTGTAATCGCGATAGTTGGGCTGTTCAGGGAAATAATCGCGCCGGTTTTCGCCAGCTTGTTGAGAAGATAAAAGTCTTCGCCTCCGGCGCGTTTGGGAAACCCCCGCACCATGGCGTAGTGCCGGTGGTGCACCGCCATAATGCTGCCAATGGTATGAAATGCATAGGGCGACCCGGCGGCCTTGAGGCCGTCGACATAATGATGTAAATAATGTTCGTACAAGGCCGTTGCCTGCCCGAGGTCATTATCTTCACAGTGATGGCGGAACGGGTAGACAAGTGCGGCGCCTTGGTCAGTGGCCGCAGCCAAAAAGTAGTTGTCGGGAAGGTGGCTGTCGGCATCGGTGCAAAACAGCCAGGGAGAGGCAATCTGTCCTCTGCCGATGAGAGTGGCGGCCAGATCCCCGGCGATTTTGCGCGCCAGCCCTACACCCTGCCTGGGGGGAATTCTCTGGCTGCTGAAGCGATCGACAACAACGATGGCGCTTGCACTGCCGGCGCAGCGGATCAATTCCAGGTTGGCGTTTTGCCAGCACAGCTCGCCGAGCTGACGAATGTGGCTGTGCAGCTGAGTATTGGCGGCAAGATGCTCTGCATGGTCATTGTTGTCCGGCCGGTTGATAACAACAATCAACAAAACGGAATGCCTGGCCATTAGGCCGTTGTTGAGGCGATCGACAAAATCCGCAGGCTCCCCATAGGCCGGAATCAACAGGCAATAATTCCACTGCAAAGCAGGGAAATTTGCCAGCGCGAAAATCTCAGGTTCTCCGTAGGTTTGCAGGTATTTTCCTGAAACAGTCATATCAGAAGGTCTGGAGCCTCATGCTGATGCGTCAATGCAGCGCCGCACGGATTGGCAGTGTTGACACCAGTTGAGCCTCATGGTCGAGCAGTTCATCCAGGCGCTGCGAAACAGTGGGCGAGGGAAAATAGCGGTTGGCCAGATCAGTAAACAGGCTGTAGTGCTTTTCCTCGGATCTGGTTATCAATGTATAGAAATCCTTGAGATCGCCAGCGGGGAGGGTCTGTGCCACCAGGCCAAACCGCTCTGCGCCTCGCGCTTCGATAATGGCGGCAACCAGAAGGCGGTCGAGAAAATAGGCATCACTGCCTTTGCGCATTCGACCGCGAAGGCCATTGACATAGGCGTCTTTCTCATCTTTTTGCAGCACCAGTCCGCGAGTTTCCATGATTTTTACTACTTCGCGAAAATGGGCAAGCTCTTCAATGGCGAGATCGATCATCGCGCTCACCAGCTCCGGCTTGTCCCTGTAATGCAGTGTCATGGACATGGCCATGCCGGAGGCTTTGTACTCGGCACTGGCATGATCGGGGAGAAATTCGTCCATGGCGGCCACAACTGTGTCGGACCAGGCGGCAGGGGTAGGGTAGCGGAGTTTAAACATCGTGGAGTCGGCGAGATCTTCGGGTTATCATAGCGGCCTTATTATAGAGCAACAAAGTCATTGCGTAGTGGAGAAACCATGGTTATCAAGCCGAGAGTTCGGGGTTTTATGTGTATTACTACCCATCCTGTGGGTTGTGAAGAAAATGTTCGCCAGCAGATCGATTTCATTAAAAGTCAGCCCACCATAGAAAATGGTCCCAAGCGGGTACTGGTTATCGGCGCGTCCACCGGTTACGGGCTTGCCGCGCGCATTACCTCTGCATTTGGTTCTGGCGCTGCGACTCTGGGCATTTTCTTTGAAAAGGAAGGCGCCGAAAATAAGCCCGGCACTGCGGGCTGGTACAACTCTGCGGCCTTCCACAAATTTGCCGAAAACGAAGGTCTCTACGCCAAAAGCATTAACGGCGACGCCTTCTCCGATGAAATCAAGCAAAAAGCCATAGACACCATTAAAGCGGATCTCGGTCAGGTAGACCTGGTGATCTACAGCCTTGCCGCGCCCCGGCGCCAGCACCCCAAAACCGGTGAAGTCTTTACCTCAACCCTCAAGCCCATTGGCAAAGCGGTTACCCAGCGCGGCATCAATACCGACAAAGAGGTGATTCAGGAAGTGACCCTTGAGGCGGCCTCCCAGGAAGATATTGCCAATACAGTTGCCGTAATGGGCGGCGAAGACTGGCAGATGTGGATAGACGCTCTGGATCAGGCCGGTGTACTGGCGGAGGGCGCCAAAACCACTGCCTTTACCTATATCGGCGAAAAAATTACCTGGGATATTTACTGGGATGGCACCATCGGCCAGGCCAAGAAAGACCTCGACAGGCGGGTGATCAATATCAGAGAAAAGCTCGCAGCCCGCGGCGGCGACGCCAGAGTATCTGTGCTTAAGGCTGTGGTTACTCAGGCAAGTTCAGCCATTCCCATTATGCCGCTCTATCTGTCGCTGCTCTTCAAGGTGATGAAAGCCGACGGCTCCCACGAGGGCTGCATCGAGCAACTTTATCGTTTGTTTTCTGAATGCCTGTATGCCGCTGCGCCACGGCTTGATGATGAAGGCCGCCTGCGGGTGGATGAGCTGGAATTGCGTCCTGAAATCCAGAATGCGGTTTCAGCGGCCTGGGCACAGGTTGAGTCTGACAATATTGCCGAGTTGACGGATTTTGCCGGCTACAAACAGGATTTTCTCCGTCTCTTTGGCTTTGAAATCGACAATGTCGACTATGAGGCCGATGTGGATCCCGTGGTTCCCATCAGGAATCTGGTTTGACCATTCCCGCATACGGCGCCTTTGAGCCCGGGGTTGTTCAGCAGCTGTCGCCACTGGTGAGACGGATTACCGCCCCCAACGGCGGCAAAATGACGGGGCCGGGCACCAATACCTATTTGATCGGCACCAAAGATGTCGCTGTTATTGATCCCGGCCCGCTCATCGACAGCCATGTCGACGCCATTTTGGCGGCAGCCGGGGATGCCATTAAATGGGTGATTGTTACCCATACCCATCCCGATCACTCCCCGGCGGCGCAGCCTATTCTCAAGGCTACCGGCGCCAAGGCCATTGGCTGTGTCATGAATCCGGACGATGGCCACCAGGACACCAGCTTTCAGGTGGACAAAAATATTGAGCACGGGGATCTGATTGCCTGCGATGAATTTACCCTGGAGGCGATGTTTACCCCGGGCCATATTGGCAATCACTTTTGCTATCTGCTGCGCGAAGAAAATCTGCTGTTGGCGGGGGATCATCTGATGGAGGGCGTCAGCGTGGTAATTTTGCCGCCTTCCGGA
>JBFXIU010000032.1:0-22299 GCA_050175615.1 Porticoccaceae bacterium
TTCTGAGCGCCTCGAGACTTAAATGAAAGCTGTCGTTCCTGCGTAGGCAGGAACCTAGGAAGATTTTCAGGGTAGTTTCTCAGGGGCTGCTAACATTGTTGAAAAATCAGCTGATTTACCGCTTTATCAGGATACTGCACACATATGTCCTGGTGTTCAGTTGGTTTCGATTAAGGATTCCTGCCTACGCAGGAATGACGGCGTGAAATATTCCGGACAGTAGTGCGCGCAGGCGGGAATTCTATAATCGATTGATTTTTCGTCACTCCCGCAGAGGCGGAAGTGACGAAAACAGAATTAATCAGAGCATCCTTAACCTGTAAATTGCACCACTTCATGGCCGTATAGGATTTGGGGGGTGCGGTTACGTTTATCGGGTTAACGGCGTCGAAATAGCGGAATTTTTGTGTCAGCGCTGGTCTGGTAAGTGACGGAAAAGTCGGCGAGGGCGCTAAGTGCTGCTTCCAGATCTGTGCCTTCCCGCAGTTGAACGCTGTCAAAGCCGCAGCGTTTGAGGAAAAACAGTTGATCCTGAATAAGATTGCCAATAGCGCGAAGCTCGCCCTGGTAATGGTGGCGGCTGCGGAGAATTTCTGCCGTGGAAAATCCTCGGCCATCCATAAAGGTTGGGAAGTGGACGGCAATTAACGGCGCTTTTAGGAGTTTGTCGAGAGCGTGCTCAAATTCTTCGCCGCTCTCTATCCAGGGGGCAATATTGCCACTGTGGCGGCTAGTGTCATCCAGATCCAGCCAGTTGGCCAGTGGCAACAACAGATTGCCGACGGGGAGATTATCAGCCTGTTCGGCGCTGAGGACTTTCCAGCTGTCTTCGACAACGGAGTTACCTTTAATCAGCTTTTGCATAGACAGCCTCTTTGAACGGGGTAATGCCGATACGTTCGTAGGTATCAATAAACAATTCTTCCTGCTGGCGACTATCCACATAAACCTGAAGAATTTTGGCGATGACACCGGGCACGTCCTGGGGGTAGAACGAGGGGCCGAGCACCGCGCCCAGTCCCGCCTTTTCATCAGAACGACCGCCGAGTTGGATCTGGTAGAACTCTTCGCCCTTTTTGTCGACGCCGAGAATGCCGATGTTGCCGACATGGTGGTGGCCGCAGGCGTTCATACAGCCGGAAATATTGAGACTGAGGTCGCCGAGGTCGTAGACATAATCCAGGTCTTCATAGTGACGCTGAATGGTTTCTGCAATGGGGATGGATTTCGCGTTCGCCAGAGAGCAGAAATCGCCGCCGGGGCAGCAGATAATGTCGGTAATGGTGCCGACCGTGGGGGTGGCGAAGCCCAGCGCCGCCACTTTTTGCCACAACTCAAACAGAGCGGTTTTTTCCACATCGGCAAGAACAACATTCTGGTTGTGGGTGGCGCGAACCTCGCCAAAGCTGTAGCTGTCGGCGAGATCGGCAATGGCTTCGAGCTGCCTGTCGGTGACATCGCCGGGAGCCACTCCTGTGGGTTTCAGGGACAGGGTGACAGCGGCATAGCCGGGAACCCGGTGGGCGCTGACATTGCGGCTCAGCCATCTCTGAAAGTCGGTGTTGGCCAGCGCCTGGGAGTGCAATTGCTGCTCTACAGCGGCGGCGTCCAGAGTTTTATAGGCGGGCAGAGTGAAAAACGTTTTTGTTCTCGCCACTTCCTCTGCCGTCAGAGTCAGGGGGCCGTCCTTGTAAGGAAGCCATTCCGCTTCGACTTTTTCGGCAAATACTCCTGGCGTCCAGGCCTTGACGAGAATTTTGATGCGCGCCTTGTACTTGTTGTCCCGGCGACCGTAGCGGTTGTAAACCCGCAGGATGGCGTTGAGATAGGTGAGCAGGTGCTGCCAGGGCAGAAATTCGCGGATCACGCTGCCAATCACCGGAGTGCGGCCAAGGCCGCCGCCGACAAAGACGGTAAAGCCGAGCTCGCCCTGATCGTTTTTAACCAGTTGCAGGCCTATGTCGTGGATCAGAATGGCGGCGCGGTCGTTTTGGGAGCCGCTCACCGCAATTTTGAATTTGCGCGGCAGAAAGGCAAATTCGGGGTGCAGGGTAGACCACTGGCGGATCAGCTCGCACCAGGGGCGTGGGTCTTCAATTTCATCGGGGGCGACACCGGCAAATTGGTCTGACGTGGTGTTGCGAACACAGTTGCCGCTGGTCTGGATGGCGTGCATGTCCACTTGCGCTAATTCGGCAAGAATGTCGGGAATCTCCTCCAGATTGGGCCAGTGGAGTTGAATATTCTGGCGAGTGGTAAAGTGGACGTAACCCTTGTCATAGTGGCGGGCGATATGCGCCAGCTTGCGCAGCTGGGTGGAAGACAGCAGGCCGTAGGGCACAGCCATGCGCAGCATGGGTGCAAGGCGCTGGATATAAAGGCCGTTCTGGAGCCTCAGGGGCAGAAACTCGGCATCGCTGAGCTCGCCGGCGAGGTAGCGCTCGGTCTGGCCGCGAAACTGAGCAACGCGCTCGCTGAGCAGCTGCCTGTCATAGTGGTCGTATTGATACATGGGAGTAGTTGGGTTGTTCCTTTGGGGGCGCAATGATACACAGATAGCGCCTTGATGTCAGTGGCGCAAATGATAAGCAATTGGATGCTGAAAACAAAAAACTTTATTTCTATAAGGTTCTCGCTAGAAGGAATAAGCGCCACTTGTCCAGTGTCTTTTGGTCTCTGGGCGTTCGTTGACAGGATGAATAGCGGAGTATTTCCTTTAAAACAGCGGTTGCGGCGGTTTTTCCCGCACAGCGATGCCGGCGCCACTGAAAACGGGACAAAAATGCCATTCGTTGTTAGAATCCCCGCTTTGTTTAAATCATCGATATTATAGATAAATGATAGAGGAAAAATGGCGATGGGTAATTCCGAGAAGTCGAGCTGGTCTGATGGTGCAGTGGATGCCGTTGCAGCTATTGCGCTGATTGTTATTGTGATTACTGTGGCGGTATTTTGGCTGTCAAATCAGTAACAGAAGCCAGGGTGCTTCAGCTAGGGTGTGTCCTCATTCTGAGAAAACACGCATAACCAGTTGATTTTTAGTGAATCTGTGAGACTCTTTCCCCTTGTCAGGGGTGGGGAGAAGGGAGTACAGATGGCGCGCTACGTATTGAGTGATTCAATTTGGGAGCAACTTCAGGCAACATTGAAAGCAAAAGGTTGTCATCGTTGGCCGAATGACCGAGCTGTGATGGAGGCAATTTTGTGGAAACTTCGCACTGGGGCCCCCTGGCGCGATGTTCCCCGAGAGTTTTGCCCTTGGAAGACAGCCTATAACCGCTTTAACCGCTGGGCGGCCAAAGGTCTGTGGGCGGAATTTTTTTTGAGCTACGAGGCGAAATTGATTCAGAGCGGGTATTCGCCGATGGAAGTTACGTCCGCGCTCATCAGCATGCGAGTGGAGCTCGGCGTGGAGAAGAGCGCGCCATTGGAAAATCACGCGGGGGAGCAACCACTAAACTGCATGTTGCCGCCGATGCGCATGGAAATCCGATCGATTTTGAAGTCACTGGGGGTGAAGTCCACGACGCCAAAGTTGCGAACCAACTCATCGCAAAAATAGGCGTGGCTGACCATTTTGTCGCGGACAAGGGCTATGACGCCGAAAGCATTCGAGAGAGTGCAAGGGCGGCCGGCATAAATCCGGTCATTCCGAGAAAATCCAATAGCAAAAAGCCAAATCCAGAGTTCGATTCCCACCTCTACAAGCTTCGCCACCTGGTAGAGAATCTCTTCGCCAGGCTTAAACACTTCCGAAGTATTGCAACCCGCTTTGAGAAGCTCGCGCGCAACTTTAAAGCCATGGCGTATCTGGCCTGTACAATCATTTGGCTCAAGCTGAAATGAGGACACACCCTAATTTGAGGTGCTGTTTTTTAATAGAGCTCCACACTCTATATGGTGGGTGTAGGGAAACTGGTCGAATATTGCAAATTCATGTATCTCATAATTATCTTTAAGTGCATTAATATTTTCCTTTAAAGTTATTGGGTTGCAGGATATATAAAGAATTTGCTCGAATTTTTTTGCCAGCGCCAGGGTCTCGGCGTCAAGTCCTGCTCGGGGTGGGTCAACAAAAATCGTCGAGAATTCGTAGCTTTCCAGGTCGATATTTTTCAGGCGGGTAAAGGGGCGCACGCCGTTAAGAGCCTGTGTCAGTTCTTCGCTGGACATTCTTACAATGGCGACGTTGTCGATGCCATTGTGGCTCAGGTTGTATTCGGCGGAACGCACCGATAGTTTCGACACCTCTGTCGCCAGCACTCTGCGATAGTTTTCGCTGAGAATCACAGTAAAGTTGCCATTGCCGCAGTAGAGTTCGAGCAGGTCGCCGTTACTTTGCGCAGTCACCTGTTTTGCCCAGGCGAGCATTTTCTCATTGACCTGAGCGTTGGGTTGCGTGAATCCGGTTTCCACCTGCTGATACTGATAGGTTTTGCCGGCAACTGATAAGCTTTCAGTAACAAAGTCTTTTCCAATCACCAGTTTTTGTTTTTTACTGCGACCAATAAGGTCAATTTTCAATGTTGTGGCGAGACTTTGTGCTTCTGCCAGCCAGAGGTCGTCGAGAGGGCGGTGGTATATCAGGGTGACCAGAACTTCATTGGTTTGGGTTGTAAGAAATTCACAGCCGTAGAGCTTTTTTCTCAGTGCGGGGTTGCTGTTAATGGCGTCGAGGAGCGGAGGCATGATGGTTACCATGGCTTTTGAGCCGATGGCAAAATCGTCAATGGGGCTGGGGCTGCGCTGCCCCGAAGGGGTCATGGCATAAAAGGATTTTTCTCCTTGGTGCCAGATACGGAATTCTGCGCGCATGCGGAAATTGAGGGGCTGGGATTCAAAAATTCGAATTTCGGGAAGAGTGATATCCCCGAAAAGACGGAGAATCCGTTGGTGTTTTTCCGCCAGCTGTTGCTGGTACAGGTTTGGATCTATAGCGTGCAAAGCGGTTACCATTTATTAAAAGCGGCTAATGTTTTCAGCAGGCGCCCATTTTCAATAATCAGCGGGTATTTTCAATTAGTGTTAACAGGCTCTTAGGATTCTGTGCCAGCCTCATTCGCCAGTGCGGCGCAGGCGAATGAGGGAGGATAGCCCAGTTGGCGCGCCCTACGTCCTAGTGGGAACGCGATTTTTCTTTGCTGCGAAAGCGTTTTTTTTCCTGCTCTGGCGGGCGGCTCCTGGTTTTGTCTTTGCCTTTGGGAAACTCCTTGCGTGGCTCCGAGTCGAGTTCGTCGACGCGCTGCATGTTGATGGCCTGCTGGCGGATACGCACTTTCTTCATGTACTGAAGAAGCTCTTTGGGCATGCCCTCAGGCAAGTCCACAGTGCTGTAGGAGTCGTGAATCTTTATGCGGCCAATAAACTGGCTGTCGATGTCGGCCTCGTTGGCAATGGCGCCGACAATATCACCGGGTTGAACACCGTGATCGCGACCAACATCGAGGCGATATTTTTCCATCGGCACATCTTCATTGCTGTCGCGGCGGCGTTCGCCCTTGCTGCGGCTTTCACCTCTTTCCGGGCGGCCAGATCTGTCGTTGCGCGACTCCCTCGGCTTGCGATCTTTTTTGTCCTGCCGGTCAGCCTCCCGCGGTGGTTTTTCTGCCGATAGGGGTTTCAGTGCGGGGAACAGAGGGCGCTCCTGTTGCAACAGAAATGCCATGGCTGCAGCAATATCGACAAGCTCCATGTTCTGTTCCGCAGCGAGGTCGCCGATGAGTTGGCGAAAGCGACTGAGATTCTCGATTTCGAGGGTTTCCATCAGGCGGCTGCGGAAGTTTTCAATGCGACGGTTGCTGACTTCCTGGCTGCCGGGCAGCACCATGGGTTCAATGGGTTGTCCGGTGGATTTCTCGATGGCGCGCAGCAGGCGTTTTTCGCGGTGGGTAACAAAGAGTATGGCTTCGCCGTCGCGACCGGCACGGCCAGTGCGGCCAATACGGTGAACATAGGATTCATTGTCGTAGGGGATGTCGAAATTGACCACATGGCTGATGCGTTCAACATCGAGACCGCGGGCGGCGACATCGGTTGCCACCACAATATCGAGCTTTTTGTCTTTGAGGCGCTGAATGGTGCGTTCGCGCAGCTGTTGATTGAGATCGCCGTTGAGAGCCGATGCGGAAAAGCCCCGCGCTTCGAGTTTTTCCGCCAGTTCCACTGTTGTGGATTTGGTGCGCACAAAGACAATCATGCCGTCGAAGTCTTCCACTTCCAGAATTCGAGTGAGTGCGTCCAGTTTTTCATTGCCGTTGACGGTGAGAAAACGCTGGCGAATGCGTTCAACGGTGCGGGTTTTGGAGGCGATATGCACCTGTTCGGCGTCGCCGAGATACTTGTTGGCGATGCGCTGGATCTGTGCGGGCATGGTGGCCGAAAAGAGTGCGCGCTGGGCGTTGTCCGGGGTTTCTGAGAGAATGGCTTCGACATCGTCGATAAAACCCATGCGCAGCATTTCATCGGCTTCGTCGAGGACGACAGCGCGAATCTGGCCAAGCTCCAGACTCTGGCGGCGCAGGTGATCCATAATTCTTCCCGGTGTGCCGACCACGACCTGGGCGCCCCGTTTCAATGCCCGCAACTGCCCGACCATATCCTGGCCGCCGTAAACTGGCAAGACGTGAAAACCTTTTAGTCCCCGCGCGTAGGTTTGACAGGCTTCGGCCACCTGTATCGCCAGTTCCCGGGTTGGGGTCAGCACCAGAATCTGCGGTGAGCGCTGTTCCGGATCCAGCTTGCTGAGCAGTGGCAGGGCAAAGGCGCCTGTCTTCCCTGTGCCCGTTTGGGCGACGCCGAGGAGGTTTTTGCCCGCCAAAAGCAGCGGAATGCTCTGCGCCTGAATGGGGGAGGGTTGTTCATAACCGAGTTCACGGATGGTACTGAGTATGGAGGGATCCAGACCCAGGTCGGCAAATTGGGGAGAAGACATGGTAAACCTGCGAAGCCCGAGGGCGGGTGAGACAAAAGAAAATAGCCCGCTAGTATACGCTTGCGCTGGCTTCTTGGGAAACAAAATTGTCAGTGAATATCCGGGGTTAGATTTAGAGGGTCAGTATTTATCTTCGAACCCTATCTGTGCGGATAAACGCTCTGAATCTCGTCTTCGCGCAGTGCCCGATACTGTCCTTCAGCGAGATCGGGATCCAGGATAATCCCCCCTATTTGTTCTCTGTGCAATTCGACAACCCGATTGCCGACAGCGGCAAACATGCGTTTTACCTGGTGGTATTTACCCTCGCTGAGGGTCAAGAGCGCTTCATTGGTAAAAAGTATGTCGAGTACGGCGGGCTTGGTTCGGTTTTTTTCGCCATCCAGGAGAACGCCTTTGGCGAATTTATGTCGTGTCTCCGGGGCAATGTTGGCCGCTGTGCAGACGTAGTAGCGCTTATTGCACGCTTTGCGCGGCGAGGTAACGGCATGGTTCCACTGGCCGTCATCGGTAATCAGCACCAGGCCGGTGGTGTCGATATCCAGGCGTCCGGCGATTTGCAGTTTTTCTTTATTGGGTTCATCCAGCAAGTCGAGAACGGTTGGATGCTGGCTGTCTTTGGTGGCGCAAACATAGCCTTTGGGCTTGTTAAGCATGAAATATCTGGGCTTTGCTGCGGCGAGGGGTTGGTCGCCGAGCATGACCGAATGCGCCGGTGTGACATGCAGCGAGGGGTCTGTTACCGGCTTGCCGTCAAGGGTCACAAGGCCGTCTTTGAGCAGTTTTTTAACGTCTTTGCGCGAGTAGTCTGTGACCTGGCTGATGAGTTTGTCGATGCGCATACTTCCGCTTTTAGGTCTTGGCGAGACCGGCCAATTTACCACAAAGTGTCGCATTCGTTTGCTAAACTGATTGCAGCTTTGCGTATACGGCGATGACAGGGGGGTGGATAGTGATTGAGAGGGGATTGAGAAGGGTTTTGTTGCTGGGGATGCTGATTTTTCCGCTGCCTGCCTGCACCCAGGACACTGGAGATGGCGAAGAATTTACTGTTGTCGAGGTGGCCTCAGGACTTGGCGTGCCCTGGGGAATGGTGTTTATTTCAAATGACGAACTTTTATTCACCGAGCGTTCTGGTGGAATCAAAGTGCTGGATCGCGTATCGGGCAAGATTAAAACCCTAAGTGGCGCTCCCGAGGTCGTGGCCTCAGGACAGGGTGGCTTGCTGGATGTGGCCACATCTCCGGATTTCGCTCGCGACGGCTGGCTTTATTTTACCTACAGTAAACCTCTGGATGGCGGGCAGTCGGCTACTGCACTGGCGCGCGCCAAAGTGACGGAAACCGGTGTGGAGGACTGGTCGGATTTGTTCATTTCCAACTTGCATTCGTCCCAAGCAAAGCATTTTGGCAGTCGAATTGCCTTTGATGGCAATGGTCACCTGTTTCTTAGCCACGGCGATCGCGGAGACAGGCACAGTGCCCAGGAACTGAACAATCACGGCGGCACGGTGTTGAGGCTCCATCTGGATGGCGCTGTACCTGAGGATAATCCTTTTGTTGGACGCGCTGATATCGCCCCGGAAATATGGAGTTATGGCCATCGCAATCCCCAGGGCATTGTTTTTGATAAACACAATCAACGACTCTGGGTTATAGAGCACGGCCCCAGGGGGGGCGACGAAATTAACCGGGTCGAGGCGGGGCGCAACTACGGCTGGCCAGTTATTTCCTATGGCAAAGAGTATTCCCTGCCTGTGATGGTGGGGGAGGGCACTCACAAGGAAGGGATGGAGCAGCCGAAAAAAATCTACGTGCCCTCCATTGCGCCGGGAAGCTTGCTGCTCTATGGCGGTAATGCCTTTCCCCAATGGCAGGGCAGCCTTTTAACCGGCGCGTTGGCGTTGACACACCTCAACCGAGTCGAGGTGGAGGCCTCAGGCGAGCTGGGAGCTGAATACCGCTACCTGGAAGGCGCTGGCGAGCGTATTCGCGCTATGGTTGAAAGTCCGGAGGGTTGGCTGTATGTGTCGACAGACTCTGGAAAGATTCTCCGGCTGTCCCCGAACCATTCCGGGGCGGGTAATTATTAGCACGGCAAGCTTTTGTGTTGGACGAGTGCGGTACGGGGATTTTGTGCATTTCGCCAGTTTTACTGCCGGGGCGGCAACTGTCATTCAGTTGCGACCCCAGAGATCCTCGAGACGGTCGTCCCTGCCGCAGCGAAAACGGTAGTATTTATAGCGAACCGGATTGCGCTGGTAGTAATCCTGGTGGTAATTTTCCGCCGCGTAAAATGTCCCTGCGGGAGTAATGGCCGTGATTATTTTTTGTGATTTAAGGGCGCCTTCGGCGATGGCCGCGCGGCTTGCCTGCGCCAGCTGTTGTTGGGTTTCGTCGATCACAAAAATTTCACTGCGATATTGATTGCCACGGTCGCAAAATTGACCACCAGCATCTGTAGGGTCAATATTGCGCCAAAAAATATCGAGTAGCCTGGTATAACTGACCATTTCTGGGTTATAAGTGACTCTCACCACTTCCGCGTGCCCGGTGTTTCCGGCAGAAACCTGTCTATAGTCCGGGTTGTCAACGAAGCCTCCCATATAACCGGATGTGGTAGCTATCACACCAGGTTCCTTGTCGAAGGGAGGTTCCATGCACCAGAAACAGCCTCCGGCAAAATAAGCTGTTGCCTTGGGTTGTGCCGAGTTTTCGGCGGCAAGCCCATACCAGCTAAACAACAGGGTTAGTAATGGTAAGGCAAGCAGTGACAGGGTTGGCTGTTTCATGGTGATCATTGTCGATAGGCCTTAGGTTTGAGACTTGCTCTGCGCACAATAGTTGCACCCTGATGGCAATCCTCCATAAGAATTTCATCTGGCTTTAGCTGTTCAGTTGCGAGCCCATTCAAGCTAGGATTCGATTTCAGCTATCTTAAACGGGATAACAATAATGAATACAGCAGTGGCGAAAAATCACATTGAAACCTGTTACAGCATGTGCCCTTTTTGCGAGCAGAATTGCGCAACGGAGCTGACAGTGGATCGCGCGTCAAAGCGTATTGTCAAAGTTCGCGGCGACAAAACAGACCCCCTCAGTAAAGGTTATATTTGCGCCAAAGCCCATGCCATCAAGGATCTGCACGAAGACCCCAAGGTTTTAAAGCAACCCCATATAAAGAAAAATGGCAAATTTGTGGCGGTGCCGTGGACGCAAGCTCTCGACTTTGCTGCCACTCGGCTGAAACAGGTTCAGGCTGCCCACGGCAAGGATTCAGTGGCGTTTTTCTTTGGCACCGGCATCGCCCATATTCCCGGTCAGGCCGTTTTTACCAGCTCCCTACTCACAGCTCTAGAAACACGGCAAATTTACTCCACATCCAGTGTTGACTGTCATCCCCATTTTCTTACCGCCATGGCCATGTTTGGTGGCTTTGCCTCGCTGCCGGTGCCGGATATCGACAACAGCGATTATTTTGTCCTCTTGGGAGCCAATCCGCTGCAGTCCAATGGCAGTTTTATGACGGCTCCTGGCGTCTCTTTGCGTTTGAAGGCGATACAGGCGCGGGGGGGCAAGGTGGTGGTCATCGACCCCCGCCGTACCGAGACCGCAGACAAGGCCGACTGGCATCTGTCCGTTAATCCCGGGTCTGATGCCGCCCTGCTGCTGGCGGTGATCAAAATTCTCTTTGCCGATAATCTGGTTAATCTACGCCATATTGAGGAATACGCCGACAATCTCGATGCCCTTAGAAAAATTGCCGAGGCTTTTTCCATTGAGGATGCAGCCGCTTTTAGCGGAGTTGCCGCGGCAGACATTCACCGCTTTGCCCACGAATTTGCTGCGGCAAACCGGGCTTGCATTTATGGTCGCATAGGCTCGTGCATGCAGGAATTCGGTTCCCTGACAAACTGGCTGATGGTGTGCGTCAACGCCCTCACCGGCAATCTCGACAGGGCAGGGGGGGCGATGTTTCCACGGGGCGCCTTTGAAGCCATTCTGTTTTCGGAGCGCTACCAGAATGATGTGATGCCCTATGGCCGTTATCACTCCCGAGTGCGCGGCTTGCCCGAAATGGGCGGGCAGCTGCCCACAGCGGTGCTGGCGGAGGAAATGGAACAACCGGGCGAAGGGCAGATCAGGGCGCTGGTGACCATGTCGGGGAACCCGGCCATGTCCCTCGCCAATGGCGGCGGCAGATTGACAAAAGCCATAGAAAATCTCGATTTTGTCGTGTCCCTCGATATTTATATCAATGAAACCTCTCGCCATGCGGATGTGATTCTGCCATCTCCAGATCACCTGAGCTGTTCGGATTTTTCAGTATTTTTTAATTTTCTCATGGCGCGCGATTACGCCAGATGGTATCCCCCGGTTTTTCAACGGCCAGAAGGCGCGCTCACTGACGGCGAAATTCTCTGCGGCTTGACTGCACGTATTCTCGGTATCACTCCCGAGGAGGCGGAGCTTCGCGCCCTGGAGTTACTATACGAACAGCTAAAGTCCCAGGGCAATCCAGTAGTTGAGAGCATGGCATTTGACGACATTCTGCGCCATCTGGAGGGCGAGCGCGATCAGGATCGCATGTACGATTTTCTGGTTCGCTCCGGCAGCTACGGTGATCACTTCGGGCGCAATCCTGAAGGTCTGACGCTGGCAAAACTCAAAAATTACCCCCACGGCATTGATATTGGCGCTATCAAACCCCGCATCGCGGAAATGATTCATCTGCCCGGGGGTAAAATCGATTTTGCGCCCCAGCTGATAATTAATGATATCCCCAGGCTTAAAACGCGCATCCTGGAAAAAAGCAGCAATAGTCTCCATTTGGTGGGGCGCCGACAAATTCGCAGCTGCAATTCCTGGATGAATAACTTTCCCTCCCTCGACAAGGGGGAGGAATTTTGCGTTCTGCTGATTAATCCTGAAGATGCCTGTGAACGTAATATTAAGGATGGCGACATGGTTGCCATTAAATCCCGTACCGGTGAAGTTCGTGTGCGGGCTGCGGTCAGCGCCGAAATGCGCCCTGGGGTTGTCAGCCTGCCCCACGGCTGGGGGCACACGCCATTGGATGCATCGTCCCAGGCCAGGGCGGAAACCGGCGCCAATTACAATTTACTGGCGGACGAGGAGCTGATCGATGCGCCTTCCTGTATTACCAGGCTAAACAATATTCCCGTAGAAGTTCGCCCCCTGGCTTAGGCCTTGGGCTCTTCTAACGACCAATGGATTTATTGCGGTAACAGGGATGTTACATTGAGTCCGGCCACCGCCATCAGCAACCAACGGTGCTTTTGAGGTGTTGCCGGTCGTGGGTTAAATCCACTAAAGCTGTTTTTTCCTCTTCCTGTCGTGATATAAAACAGCTGTCTTCGCCAAATGTGCTGGCGCAGAGCCATTTTCAACAATTTTCAGAGCCACAATCACCTGTGAATAAAGGCGCCAAGCTGACTGTAACCGTCTCCGTTATTGTTCCTGTGCTCAATGAGGCTGAGGGTGTTGTGGCTTTTCTCGATCAGTTCAAGCCTCTGCGTCCCTTGGGAATTGAAATAATTGTAGTGGACGGCGGCAGTGTGGATGATACTCCAGCACTGGCGGCGCCCATGGCCGATGCGGTGATTGTTGCCGCTCAAGGGCGTTCCCGGCAGATGAATGCAGGAGCTGCGCTCGCCCGAGGGGCTATTCTGTTGTTTCTTCACAGCGATACCCGTCTTCCCCAAGCACAGGAGCTGGTGGCAGCCATCAACCGGTTGCCAGCGAACTTCGGCTGGGGCTTTTTTGACGTCGCTCTTTCCGGCAAGACCTGGTGGGGAGCGGTGATTGCCTTTTTAATGAATCGCCGTTCCAGGCTGACCGGTGTCGCTACCGGCGATCAAGGAATATTTATTGATGCAAGTATTTTCAGGTCTGTGGGTGGTTTCGCCGATATTCCGCTGATGGAAGATATTGCCCTCAGTAAAACCCTGAAGGCAAAAATTGCCCGTCCCTGGAATCCCGGGCTGAAAGTGGTGACATCCAGTCGTCGCTGGCGAAAGAGAGGTGTTGTCAAGACTGTGCTGCTGATGTGGTGGCTGCGTCTGCTCTATGTGGTCGGCGTTTCTCCCCGGCGCCTTCACCGGCTGTACTATGGCCAAGTCCCGAGGGATAAGTCGTGAAATACCCCAACGCCCGGCTGATTCAGTTTGCGCGCTACCCGAAATTGGGTCGAGTGAAAACCCGATTGTCTCCCCAGCTTGCCGATAAGGATATTCTCAACCTTTATCGACGGCTGGTTGCCCACACCTACAATAGCTTGCATGGCGCCCGCCTGGCGCCGTTGGCGATCTGGAGTGACGGGGAGGGGGATGGCGACGGATTCTTTGCCGGGCTGGGCGTTGAAAACCACCGCTCCCAGCATGGCCGCGATTTGGGTGAGCGCATGTATACCGCCTTTGCCCAGGAGCTGCCTCCCAAGGGCAATGCGGAAATGGTGGTGCTGGTGGGCAGTGATTGCCCACTGCTAAGCGGCGATCTTGTCGATGAGGCGTTTGCCGCCCTGACTGAGGGTGCAAATTCGGTTTTTGGTCCCGCTGCGGATGGTGGCTACTACCTCATTGGCCTGCGAACTCCGCAATGGGAGTTGTTCAGAGAGATTCCCTGGGGAACCGGTGAGGTCTACCGTCTAACCCTGCAGCGACTCAAAAAACTGAACTGGCGTAACCATGAGCTGCAAACCCTGGAGGACATAGATCGCCCCTGCGATTTGAAGATTCTCGATGAAATTCCTCATTTTTTTGAAAATTAAAATAAACTATTTTTTAACTTGCTGATTATTAAGGTTTTATAGTTGTTGACTGAAGGCTGTTTTAGCCCTATTTTTGCCGCGTGAACGAAGGTAAAGGCTGTCTCTTTTTCAAAGATGTTTTTAGTGGAGGTGGTTACCATGAGCGATGAAGACGACCTGGACGAAATCTCGATGGACGATGACAATTCAGCTGAAGAAACGGAACTCAAACCCTCTCCGGCGGCGGATCTCGAAGCCCGTCGTCGCCTGGAGGCCAAGCTCGAAGAGCGCCGACTGAGTCGGCTTATTCAGGACTATGATTTCGATATTGATGATATAGCCTGAGAGCATTTCCTGTCCTGCCAGACCGCATTGCATTTGTTGGTTGTGCGGTCTGCATTTTTCCCTGTTTTTGGGCATAATAGCGCCTCTTCCTGTTCGGAGAGGTCGATTTGAATTCCTCCCCCCTTGTTGAGTGCAGAAATATCGCTTTTGAGCGGGACGACGTCCCCCTGTTCTCAGGTGTTAACCTGCGTTTGTTTCCCGGAAAAGCCATTCAAATCAAAGGGGCTAATGGCGCCGGTAAAACCACACTTATGCGAATTCTGTCCACGTCCCTGACAGCATCCGGTGGCGAAATTTTCTGGAAGGGGCAGTTATTGACTCGTCACATACAGGCGTATCGGGCTGAACTGCTTTATATTGGCCACTCCCCCGGCGTGAAGGCCGCTCTCACCGCGAGGGAAAACCTGCGCTGGTTTTTCCGTCTTACTCCCCATCGTGCCAGCAGGCTTGATAATTCTCTTGTGGACGACACCCTTGCCAAAGTTGGCCTTGCTGGGTACGGCGATGTGCCCTGCCACACCCTGTCCGCCGGTCAGTTGCGCCGAGTGGCTCTGGCCAGGCTCTATTTAAGCTCTGCCCGTCTGTGGATTCTCGATGAACCCTTTACCTCGATAGACGTTGAGGGTGTTGGCAATTTGGAGCGCCTCATGGCGGAACACCTTGCCGGCGGAGGTTGTCTGCTGATGACCAGCCACCAGCAACTCTGCCTTGAGAATATCGACGTTCTCGAGTTGGAAGCCTTTACCAGTGCCGGCAATCCCCAGTGCAATGTTTTTGAGAATGACGGTTTTCAGGATGCACATGTCTGCTGAAAAACAGTCCAGCCCCTTTGCGGCAATTTTCTTTCGCGATTTGAAACTGGCCTTTCGCCACCGGGGCGAGATAGCCAACCCGCTGCTGTTTTTCCTGATGGTGGCAACCCTGGTGCCTCTGGGCATTTCTCCGGAGGCGAGCCTGCTGGCGGTACTGGCGCCGGGAATGATCTGGGTTATGGCCTTGCTGGCATCCCTGTTGTCCACAGAAACCCTGTTTCTCAGTGATTACCGCGATGGCAGCCTGGAGCAGCTGGTGATATGCCCCCAACCCCTGTGGCAAATGGTACTTGCCAAAATCTGCGCCCACTGGCTGGTGACGGGATTGCCGCTGACCTTGTTTTCCCCGTTGTTGGGGGTGATGTTGTCATTGCCGGCAGCGGGCTTTGTTCCCATGCTTGCCAGTCTTGCTCTGGGAACAGCAACCCTGAGCATGATCGGTTCGGTGGGGGCGGCGCTGACGGTTGCCATTCCCCGGGGTGGGCTGCTGCTGTCCTTGATTGTGATGCCCCTCTATATGCCGGTGCTGATTTTTGGCGCCAGCGCAGTTCAACAGGCGGTGGACGGTTTTCCTTTCGAAGGCACCCTGGCTATCCTCGGTGCATTATTTGCCTTTTCCTGTATGGTTACACCTTTTGCAACCGCAGGCGCATTACGGGTAAGTTTACATGGCTAGTCTCCCCCAGTGGTTTCATCGCTTAGGCTCCCCTAAAAGTTTCTATTTTATGACTGGCAAGTGGCTGCCGTGGCTGGCCTTGGCAACATTCGTGCTGCTCTCTGTAGGCACGGTCTGGGGATTGGCTTTTGCACCCCAGGACGCCAAGCAAGGGAACAGCTTTCGGGTGATTTATATCCATGTCCCCGCCGCTTTTTTGTCTCTGGCGGGCTACTATGTTATGGCCATTGCCGGCGCCATCGGCTTGATATGGCGGATGAAGTTGTCCCACATGGTGATGAAGTCCGCCGCACCCATCGGCGCGGCGCTGACCTTCGTTTCTCTGATCACAGGGGCGCTCTGGGGCAAGCCTACCTGGGGAACTTACTGGGTGTGGGATGCTCGAATCACCTCGATGCTGGTGCTGTTTTTTCTTTACCTCGGTGTTATTGCCCTTCAGAGCGCCTACAGCAACCTGGATGCAGCGAATAAGGCCAGCGCGGTACTGGCTTTGGTGGGAACGGTGAATATTCCCATCATCTACAAATCGGTGGATTGGTGGTACACCTTGCACCAGCCGGCAACCCTGAAATTGACAGGCGGCTCTTCGATGCACCCGGATATGCTCCAGCCCCTGTTGGTGATGATTGCCGGATTTTACTGTTTTTATGCCCTGGTGCTGATTTTGGCAACCCGAGCGGAAATTATTTACCGCGAGCGCCGCACCAGCTGGGTTGTCGATCTTGCGGCTGACCGCTCAGCTGTTTAAAGAAAACCGATTCAAAGCTGGCTGGCGCCCTCGGCGCCGGCAAATGATGGGAGTAAACCATGTTTCAGTTTGAAAGCTTAGCCGAATTGATGTCCATGGAAGGTCACGGTGTTTATGTGTGGGCATCTTATGCAATAACCTTTGTGGTAATGGCTTTTATGGTTGTCAACCCGCTGCTTCGTGCCCGCCAGACGCTGAAAACTGTTAGACTTCAGCAGACAAGATCTGGCCGCCACAGTGCGGCAGCCATGTCTTCGCAATAAGCCGAATGGAAACCCCCCTTCTATTGAGACTGTAAACAGGTTCCAGCATGCACCCAGTCAGACGACAACGCCTTATCGCCGTCATTTTTATTGTAATCGCAGCCTCTGCCGCAGTGGGGCTGGTGACCTATGCCCTGAGGGAAAATATCAATCTTTTCTACGCGCCGTCGCAAATCGTCGCTGGAGAAGCTCCCGAAGGAACCAGAATTCGCATAGGCGGCATGGTGGTGAAGGGGTCTCTGCAGCGGCAAGAGCAATCCCTGGAGACTCTGTTTGCCATTACTGACGGCCCCGCCCAGGTTCGCGTTTCCTACACGGGAATTTTGCCGGATCTCTTTGCCGAGGGGGAAGCCGCAGTGGCCACCGGCAAACTCCTGGCAGATGGCAGCTTTGAAGCCTCAGAGGTGCTGGCTAAACACGACGAAAATTATGTCCCTCCAGAAGTTGCCGACGCCATGGATAAAGCGATGAATAAGGCTCACAAGGCCAAAGCCGAAGGAACCGGAGCCTATGGCAGCGGCAACTACGATTCTGCCACAGGTGAACAATGATTCCTGAACTTGGCCATTTTGCCCTCATTCTCAGCTTGCTGCTGTCCATATTGCTGTCGACCCTGCCCCTGGCCGGAGCTTTTAGCGGCAACAGATTATGGATGGCGTTGTCCCGCCCTCTGGCTGCCGGGCAGTTTGTTTTTGCCCTGTTCAGCTTTATCTGTCTGACCCAGGCTTTTATCGTCGATGACTTCAGCGTCCGCTATGTGGCAGACAACTCCAATACATTGCTGCCCTGGTATTACAAAATCAGTGCCGTCTGGGGCGCCCATGAAGGCTCATTATTACTGTGGTTTTTTATTCTCAGCGCCTGGACCCTCGCCGTTGCCATTTTCAGCCAAAGCATACCTCTGATCATGGTGGCGAGGGTGCTGGCGGTCATGGGAATGGTGGCCGTGGGTTTCGGCCTGTTCCTGTTGCTGACCTCCAATCCCTTTGCGCGGCTATTGCCGTTCCCTCCTGGCAATGGCGCCGATCTCAATCCATTGCTCCAGGACGTGGGTTTGATTGTGCACCCGCCACTACTGTACATGGGCTATGTGGGTTTCAGTGTTCCCTTCGCCTTTGCCATTGCGGCTCTATTGGCCGGTCGTTTTGACGCTGCCTGGACGCGCTGGACACGCTTGTGGGCGAACACTGCCTGGGCATTCCTTACCCTGGGCATCGCTCTGGGAAGCTGGTGGGCTTACTATGAGTTGGGCTGGGGGGGCTGGTGGTTTTGGGATCCGGTGGAAAACGCCTCCTTTATGCCCTGGCTGGTGGGTACGGCATTGGTGCACAGTTTGGCGGTAAGTGAAAAGCGGGGAATTTTCCGCAGCTGGACGCTGCTGCTGGCGATCTTTGCCTTTTCCCTGAGCCTGCTGGGCACGTTCCTGGTTCGTTCCGGTGTACTGACATCTGTGCATGCATTTGCCGCTGATCCGACACGGGGTGTTTTTATTCTCATTTTCCTGGGGTTTGTGGTCGGTGGCTCGCTGTTGCTTTATGGCCTTCGCGGCCACTCGATTCGCGCCGCAACTTCTTTTTCCTGGAGTTCCAGAGAAGCCTTTATCCTTTTCAACAATATTCTTTTGGTCATTGCCACCGCCATTATTTTATTGGGCACGCTCTACCCGTTGATTGCCGATGTCATGGGCTGGGGAAAAATTTCCGTTGGCCCCCCCTATTTCAATTTCTTTTTTGTGCCTCTGGCCATCGTCATTGCAATGTTGATGGCGCCCGGTTCGATAATGCGCTGGAAGAAAACCGAACAGACCTGGTTGCGCCCGCGGCTGTTGTTCCCCTTCGTGGTTGCCAGCGCTGCTGGTATTGGCATTCCCCTGGTGTTTATGCCGAAAACCACCATTGGCGCGGTGATGACCCTGGCTGTTTTTGTGTGGATACTGATCTTTTCTTTGCGGGATTTGTGGGAAAAGTCAGCCCATTCCCGCGGCCGTTTGCACGGTCTGGGACGCCTGAGCGGTAGTTATTTTGGTATGCAGATTGCCCATCTGGGCGTTGCCTGCGCCATCCTTGGCGGCGGTCTGACATCCATTTACAACCTGGAAAAAGACGCACGTATGGAGCCAGGCGCTGTTGTCGAGCTTGCCGGTTACAGTTTTGTTTTTGAGGGCGTTCGCCCGGTTAAAGGGTCAAATTTTGTCGCCGATGAGGCGCTGGTTAGCGTATCCAAGAACGGCAAAATTGTGGCGACCCTCTACCCTCAGAAGCGCCGCTACACGACCCGCAACCAGGTGATGACCGAAGCCGGTATCGATGGCGGGTTGACGCGGGATTTGTATGTGTCCATGGGTGAGCACCTGGGTGACGGCGCCTGGGCAATGCGGGTACATGTTAAACCCTTTGTTCGCTGGATCTGGCTTGGCGCGCTGTTAATGGCCATTGGCGGCATGTGGGCGATGTTCGATAAACGTTACCGCGCCAGTCGCATCAAGGTTGAAGGCTCTCTGTTGGCGTCATCTGTACCATGAAAAACATCAAGCTCTTTATCCCTTTGGTTATTTTTGTCGGCCTCGCCCTGTTTCTGTTGAAGGGGCTGGAGCGCGACCCCAATGCGCTGCCCTCGGCGCTCATCGGTGAGCCGGTGCCGGCGTTTTCCCTTCCCGACCTGCACTCCCCGAATGCGCCGATTTCCGAAGATATTTTTAAAGGCCATGTCAGCCTGCTTAATGTCTGGGCCACCTGGTGCCCGTCCTGCAGGGTTGAACATCCGTTTCTGGTGGCTCTCGCCGAAAAGGAGGCTGTGCGTATTATCGGCATGGACTACAAGGATGAAGACGAGGCCGCCCGGCGCTGGCTGGAAAGCCTCGGCAACCCCTATGCGGTGACGTTTACGGATCAGGAAGGCAAACTTGGCATCGACCTCGGGGTTTTTGGCGCGCCTGAAACCTATTTGATCGACAAGCAGGGAATTATCCGCGCCAAGCACGTCGGCGTTGTCAACGAACAGGTATGGCAGGAACTTGGCGCAATGTACCGGGAACTGCTGACGGAAAAAATGCCAGAGTAACCGGGTCTGGCTATGAATTTTCCAGCGCCAAGACAACAACCCATTCCGGTCTAAAACAGAGCTGTATTATTGTGTTCAAACAACTGATTAAAGCGTTTATTACAGTTGGCCTCATCATTGCCAGCCCATCCCTGTGGGCGGTCATTGAAATCGCGCCGCTGTCCAGCGAAGCTCTCGAAGCCCGTTACCGGGAACTCATTGAAGAGCTGCGCTGCCCCAAGTGCCAGAATCAAAACCTCTCGGACTCCGATTCCCCCATTGCCGCCGATTTGCGCGAGCAGGTGCGAGTCCTGCTTGAAGAGGGTAAAAGTGATGAGGAAGTCGTCGCCTATCTGGTGCATCGCTATGGTGATTTTGTCCGCTATCGCCCGGCAGTACAAAAGAGCACTGTGGTGCTTTGGTTTGCGCCGGCACTGTTTTTGATTTGCGCCCTGCTTGCGATTTTTATGGTTGTCAAAACCTATCGAAAGCCGAAAATTGAGGAAGGCGAGCTCAGCGAAACCGAGAGGGATCGCCTGAACATGCTGATGTCGGCAGAGCCTGCTGCCAAAGAGGATAGTCAATGACGCTGTGGCTGTATTTTTCCCTGCTTGCTGGTGGCGCTGTGTTTTTTGTTCTTTGGCGGCTGGCGCGCCGCAACAGTGAGTCCGCCGTTGATATGGGCGATGATCTCGAGCTTAATCGCCACCTTCTTGTGGAGAAAATCAATCAGCTTGAGCTCCAGCTAGAGCAGGGGGAAATCTCCCGGCAGCAGTTTCACGATCTCCAGCTGGAGCATCAACGCCAGTTTCTTGTCGACAATCCCCAGCTCTCCGCGTCGGCCGGGAGCGCGACCGCCGTTGGCGGTCAATGTAGTGGCGGCGCCCTGGTTATTGCCAGTGCCGTCGTTGTTCCTTTATTGGCGATGGTCATTTATTTTCAACTGGGCGCTTCCCAGGAGCTGAAGCTTCGCGAATTGCTCAAGGAGCGTTCTCAACTCCTGATGTCGGAAAGCCCGGATCTGACGCAACTGCGCTCTGTCACCGACCAGGTATTGAAAGGTCTGTCCCAGTCGTCTCAACGCCATGCTGAAGACCCTCTCTATCCGGTGTTACTGGCGCGATTGTATATGGATGACGGCGCCTATGCCCTGGCAAAAAACCAGTACCAGCGGGCGACTGCCCTGTTGCCTGAGGATGGAGATATGCGCGCTGAATACGCCCAGGCGCTCTTTTTTGCCGCTGGTAACCAGGTCAATGACGAGGTTGCCCGCGAAGCAGATCTCGCTTTGCGCCTGTCTCCCAACAATCAGACGGCTCTGGGTTTAATGGGCATTGCCAGTTTTCAGGGCGGGCAATTTCAGCAGGCCATAGACTACTGGAATCGCGCCCTGGCACTGTTGCCTTCCGCGTCGCCCTCGCGCAATGCGCTGCTGTCAGGCATTGCGGCAGCACAGGAGCGTATTGGCGCCGATGCCGAGGCTCAGAATGCAGGGCAGGACAGCGATCAGGCGCCGGCGAGTCTGACCGTAAATGTGGCGCTGTCTGCGAATATTGAGGCTCCCCCGAATGCGACGGTTTATGTCTATGCCCGCGCATGGCAGGGTTCACCGATGCCGCTGGCGATCAAAAAAATGAAGTTCAGCGACTTTCCCACCCAGGTTGTCCTCGACGAAACCATGGCGATGAATCCGCAGATGGGGCTGTCGTCAGTGCCAGAGGTGGAAGTCGTTGCCAGGGTTTCCCTGTCGGGTCAGCCAACTCCGGCAGCCGGCGATTACGAGGGAACCCTCGGGCCTGTGGCCACGGCGAAGCAGCCAGATCCGCTAAATCTGACCATTGATCGCCTGCTTGATTGAGGCTTGTCCTTTATTGTGGTTGAAGCCTTTGGCCGGGATTACGGCAAGCGCTTGGAAGCGCTTTTGTGTCAATGTGGGTGTTTTTGGCAGAGAAGCACTACTGGTTGCAGCCAAGTTTTTCCTTGATGAGGGCAATTCGCTCTTCCGGGTGCAGTTCCAGATGACCCAGAGCTTCCACCATTTCCAGGCGGCTTCTCAGGCCGATGCCATTGGCAATTTGCACCGCCAGGCCGGGGCGGGCGTTGAGTTCGAGAATCATGGGGCCGCGGGTTTCATCGATAACGAAGTCGCAGCCGATATAGCCGAGGCCGGTCATGTCGTAACACTTGGCGGACAACAGCAGGATTTCCTCCCAGTCGGGAATCTGAAGATCTGAAAAGTCGACCCCGGTATCTGGATGCTTGTCGACCAGATAATCTTTTTGCACTGCGCGAATGGCGCGGCCATTGCAGATATTGAGACCGACACCCACAGCTCCCTGGTGCAGATTGGCCTTGCCATCGGATTTGCTGGTGGGGCAGCGCATCATCGCCATCACCGGGTAGCCATTAAAAACAATGACGCGAATATCCGGCAGGCCTTCAAAGCTGTAGTTAAGCAAGTAGGGCAGGCCGCGAACCAGGGACTCGATAACCGCCGTATCCGGGCGGCCGCCCAGGCTGTAAACGCCGCTGAGAATATTGGAAATGTCGTGGCGAATGTCCTGAAGAGTCACCACCTTGCCGCTGGGTTTGAGAAAATTTTCGCCGTCGCGGCCGGAAATAATGATGATACCCTTGCCGCCGCTGCCCCGCAGCGGTTTCACCGCAAAGCCTTCGATGGGGTTGAGCAGGGCGCCAGATCGGAAGAGCACACTTCT
>JBFXIU010000033.1:0-21818 GCA_050175615.1 Porticoccaceae bacterium
CCGGAGCCCAGTGTCGCGGAACCCTATCGCATTCTTACAGGGCTCAAATCCCGCTTTGAGGAGCATCACGGCTTGCGATTCACCAATGCGGCTTTGAAATCGGCCGCCGAGCTGGCCGAGCGCCATATTTCCGATCGTTTTCTTCCCGATAAAGCCATTGATGTTCTCGACGAAGCCGGTGCCTACCAGCAGTTGCTGCCCGCCAGTAAACGCAAAAAAACCGTTGGCGTCGCCGAGATCGAACAGGTTGTCGCCAAAATTGCCCGCATTCCTCCGAAAAGTGTTTCCGCTTCCGACAAGGAGCAGCTGCGCAATCTCGATCAGCAGTTGAAAATGGTGGTTTTTGGCCAGGATGAAGGCATCGAAGCTCTGGCGACGGCCATCAAAATGGCTCGCGCCGGTCTTCGCGATGGCGAAAAACCCATAGGCAGTTTCCTGTTTGCCGGCCCCACAGGGGTGGGCAAAACGGAAGTTTCCCGGCAGCTTGCCCATGTGCTGGGCATTGAGCTGATTCGTTTTGACATGTCTGAGTATATGGAGCGCCACACGGTTTCCCGTCTGATCGGTGCCCCTCCTGGCTACATCGGCTTTGATCAGGGCGGTCTGCTCACCGATGCGGTGACCAAGCACCCCCATGCGGTGGTGCTGCTCGACGAAATTGAAAAGGCGCATCCCGATGTCTTTAACCTGCTGCTTCAGGTGATGGATCACGGTACCCTCACCGACAACAATGGTCGCAAAGCGGATTTCCGCCATATTATCCTGATTATGACCACCAACGCCGGAGCGGAACTGCAGAGTAGGGCATCCGTAGGTTTTGCCCATCAGGATCATTCAACAGATGCCATGGAAGCTATCAAAAAAATGTTTACCCCGGAATTTCGCAACCGCCTGGATGGCATTATTCAGTTCAAGTCGCTGCCATCGAATATCATCATGACTGTGGTCGATAAATTTCTGACCGAGCTGCAGGCGAAGCTGGATAGCAAAAAAGTCGTCCTCAATGTGGACGACCGGGCGCGCGCCTGGCTTGCTCTTCACGGTTACGATGAAAAAATGGGTGCAAGGCCGATGGCTCGCCTGATTCAGGAAAAGCTCAAGAAGCCCCTCGCCAACGAATTGCTCTTCGGCTCGCTATCGGAATCCGGCGGTGAAGTACAGGTGACGGTGGAAGATGATGAGATCGTGCTGCAGTTTGCCGAAGAAGAGGTTGCCTGACCCGGATTGTTCCGGGCAGAGCGCCTGTCTTTGACGTGTTAGCGGGCGCGGTAGGTAATGCGGCCTTTGCTCAGGTCGTAAGGGGTGAGTTCAACTTTGACTTTATCGCCGGTGAGGATGCGGATATAGTTTTTGCGCATCTTTCCTGAAATGTGCGCGGTGACAACATGGCCATTTTCGAGTTTGACGCGGAAGGTGGTGTTGGGAAGGGTGTCGATGACTTCACCTTCCATTTCAATATGGTCTTCTTTTGCCATATATATCCTGAACTCCTCAAAGGTACATACTAAAGTGCAATTAAAAAAGGAAATGGGCGCTTGCCCAGCAACATGCCTGACTCAAACCGCTGTTTAAGGTAAAGGCGTTTAATTTGGTGCGGGATTTTGCCCTAATTCCATCAAGAAGGCAAAGAAGTTCATTAGGTTTCGCTATTTTGGTACTTTACCCAGCGGTTGCCTAGAAAAAGCTCCTGAGGCTGGAAGCGGTTTTTGTATTCCATTTTTCGGCAGCCATCTATCCAGTAGCCCAGATAAACATAGGGCAAACCCATTTGTTCGGCGAGTCCAACTAGTGACAAAATGGCAAGTGTTCCGGGGCTTCGGCTTTCTGCGTCGGGGCAAAAATAGCTGTAGATGGCGGAGAGGCCATCATCGAGAACATCCACAACCGAGCAGCCAATGAGTTCCCCATTGAGGCGAAACTCCAGGTATCTGGTGTAGGCGCCGCCATCACCGAGAAAATCCATGTATTGCTCCGGGCTGGGGGGATACATGTCGCCATCCCGGTGTCTGGCGCAGATGTAGCGCTCAAACAGAGGGTAGTGCTCTTGGTGCTCAACTTTTGCCACCAGCGAGCGGTGGAGGTCATTGTTTTTATTGAGACAGCGCCGAAATGCGCGGTTTAAACGAAAATCCCCGACCACAATTCGGCTGGCAATACAAGCCTGGCAGCTGCCGCAACTTGGCGCGTAGAAAAATTTTCCGCTGCGGCGAAACCCCAGTCGGGAAAGATCGCTGTAGAGTGACGAATCGACACTGGTGCAGGGGTCAACGAAACTGGTGATGGCTTCCCGCTGCGGTAGATAGCTGCATTTGTGAGGCCTTGTAAAGTAGAGGCGAACATAACGGAGGTCAGGTGAAATATCTCTGGTCATTGTGGGCGCTCCTTAAAGCTGGAGATGGCAGAGTTGAAATCCGTGCTCTGAGGCCAGTGTATACGCTGATCAGCCGATTGGGCTAGTATTTCCAAAAAGTCCGGTCTGGGCATGATTTTCACGCCCAGACTGGTCAGGTGAGGATTTTCAAGCTGGCAATCGATCAACCTGAAACCCTTGATCGCAAGAGCTTGAGAAAGGCCAATAAAGGCGATCTTGGAAGCATTGCTGGCGCGGCTGAACATGGATTCACCACAGAACAGGGCGCCGACCTGAACGCCGTACAAGCCACCGACAAGTTTGTCCTCATGCCAACATTCCAGGGAATGGGCATGTCCACGTGAATGAAGCTCTCTGTAGGCGGAGATCATTTCGGGAGTGATCCAGGTTCCCCTGGCTTTCGCCCGTGGAGCCGCGCAGGCGGTGATCACCTCATCAAAAGCGGTGTTGGTTGAGAGGCGAAATTCACAGGTGCGCAAAATTTTGAGCAGGGTCTTGCCAATGCGCGCCTGTCCGGGTTTGAGTACGGCTCTGTTTGCCGGACTCCACCACAAAATTGGCTGGTTTTCTTCAAACCAGGGGAATATGCCGTTTTTATAGGCTGTTAGTAGCGTAGTGGCATTGAGATTGCCACCGACGGCGAGAAGACCCTCGGGGTCTGTCAAGGCTTTGCTTGGATGGGGAAAGACGGGGTTGTCCCCGTCTATCCAGGACAGTTCCATAACAAAGGCGCTGCTGCTGAATCAGCCCAGGTCGTCCAGGTACTTCTCCGCGTCCAGCGCCGCCATACAACCGGCGCCCGCCGAGGTGATCGCCTGCCGATAGACGTGATCGGCGACATCGCCTGCGGCAAAAACACCCTCCACGGAGGTGGCTGTGGCGTTGCCGGAAGCGCCGCTGTTGATGAGAATATAGCCATTGCTCATGGCCAGCTGGCCGGCAAAAATATCTGTATTTGGCTTGTGGCCAATGGCAATAAAGACGCCGGCGAGATCAATTTGCTCGACGCTGCTATTCAGGGTGCTTTTGATTTTAATGCCGGTGACGCCACTGTCGTCGCCAACCACTTCCTCAAGGGTGTTGTTCCACATCAGAGTGATGTTGCCGTTTTTGGCTTTTTCAAAGAGTTTGTCTTGAAGGATTTTTTCGGAGCGCAGGCTGTCACGGCGGTGAACCAGCACGACTTCACTACAGATATTGGACAGATACAAAGCCTCCTCGACCGCAGTGTTGCCACCGCCGATAACGGCGACTTTCTGGCCGCGATAGAAAAAACCGTCGCAGGTGGCGCAGCCGCTGACCCCTTTGCCCATAAATGCCTGCTCGGAGGGCAGGCCGAGGTATTGTGCGGAAGCGCCCGTGGCAATAATCAGGGCGTCGCAGGTGTAGGTTTCCATGCCCTGAAGCCTGAATGGCCGGGAAGACAGATCCACGGATTCGATATGGTCAAAGATCACTTCGGTATCGAAGCGCTCAGCGTGCGCCTGCATCTGCATCATCAAGTCCGGCCCCTGGAGGCCCTCACTGCCGCCGGGCCAGTTGTCGACTTCCGTGGTCGTGGTGAGCTGGCCGCCCTGTTGCATGCCGGTAATCACCAGGGGATTGAGGTTGGCTCGGGCAGCGTACACTGCAGCAGTCCAGCCCGCAGGACCCGATCCGAGAATAATCAAACGTCGGTGTTTCACTTCACTCATGGTGTTTCCTTCACTGTTAATGCGTGGTGCGAATCATACGGGACAAGCTCGAGATGTAAAACTAGGTTTTATTAATGTCACCGATAGTGGCTTTTAATCACTGGCTATTCACGCTTCAGGTATTACAATAGGCCTCGTTGAAATATGCCGGGAAGCAGGTTTGGCAAAGAGAGACTCTAAAAAAAGCGCGGACAAGCCAAAACAGCCATTGACTGAGCGGGGCAAGCTTATTGTCCGCGAGGGCGCGCTTATTGGCTGGCTTTTGATTTGCCTTTATCTTTTGTTGGCGCTGGCGAGCTATTCTCCCGAAGATCCCGGTTGGTCTCACACCGGCAGCAGGGATAATATCAGCAATGCCGCTGGTGCCACCGGCGCCTGGCTGGCCGATGTGCTTTACTCCCTGTTCGGCTACATGGCCTACCTTTTTCCACCACTGCTGGCTTTGCGAGCCTGGAATGTGTTTCAAACCCGCCAGGTGAATCAACAACCCTTCGACTGGATCGTCTTTACCCTGCGTTTTATCGGTCTGATTCTGGTGATGACCTCGGCGACGTCTCTCGCCGCTATTCATTACGCCGGTGTGGAAGCCGCTTTGCCCGCTGGCGTCGGCGTTGGCGGACGCCTCGGCGATATTCTTGGCGAGGCTGTTACCGCTGCGTTCAATCATGTGGGCGGCACCCTGATACTGATCGCGGTGTTTCTCTTTGGCCTCACGATTTTTACCGACTTGTCCTGGTTGGTGATTATCGACAACCTCGGTCGTTATACCCTTGCCTTGTGTGGCTGGATCGGCAAAAGAATCCAGCAGCGCCGCCATGAAATTGAAGAGCGCAGGCTGGCGTCAGAGGCGCAAAAAACCCGCAAGGCAGTGGTAGAAGAAAAGGCTTTGCGTATCAGCGAGCGCAAAGATCCTGAAATTCACCTGCCGGCAAAGCCTCAGGCGCCAAGCCCAAGGGTTGAAAAGGAAAAGCAGGTGCCCCTGTTTGCAGATACGCCTGTCAGTGGCGAGCTGCCGTCGATCTCGCTGCTGGATCCCGCCGTGAAAAATTCCGGCAAGGGGTTTTCCAAAGAGTCTCTGGAGGCCATGTCCCGGCTGCTGGAGTTGAAGCTCCAGGATTTTGGCATCGCGGTGGAGGTGGTTGAGGTTCAGCCGGGGCCTGTGATCACCCGTTTTGAAATTCAGCCCGCCCCCGGTATCAAGGCCAGTCGTATCTCCGGCCTGGCTCGGGATCTGGCGCGATCCCTGGCGGTGATCAGTGTTCGCGTCGTGGAAGTGATTCCCGGCAAATCGGTGATGGGTATTGAAATTCCCAATGAGCACAGAGAGATTGTGCGTCTCAGTGAGATTCTGTCCAGCAGCACCTATGATCACTCGAAATCTCCCTTAACTCTGGCGCTGGGGCACGATATTTCCGGGCATCCGGTGGTGGCGGATCTCGCGCGGATGCCCCATTTGCTGGTGGCGGGAACAACAGGCTCGGGTAAATCTGTAGGCGTCAATGCCATGCTGTTGAGTCTGCTGTACAAATCCACCCCGGAAGATGTCAGGCTGATTCTGGTGGATCCCAAAATGCTGGAGCTGTCTGTGTATGATGACATTCCACATCTGCTCACGCCGGTGATCACCGACATGAAGGATGCCGCCAGTGGCTTGCGCTGGTGTGTGGGGGAAATGGAGCGGCGCTACAAATTAATGGCGGCCATGGGAGTGCGCAACCTTGCCGGCTTTAACCGCAAGGTGGAAGATGCCATTCGCGCGGGTACACCCATTCCCGATCCCATGTGGGTTTATGATCCTACCGCAGGTGTCTTTGCCGATACGGAAATTCCCGAACCGCCCACCTTGGAAAAACTGCCCTATATTGTGGTGGTCATCGACGAATTTGCCGATATGATGATGATCGTCGGCAAGAAGGTGGAGCAGCTGATTGCCCGTATCGCGCAAAAGGCGAGGGCGGCGGGAATTCACCTGATACTTGCCACCCAGCGCCCGTCTGTGGATGTAATCACCGGCTTGATTAAAGCCAATGTACCTTCGCGGATTGCTTTCCAGGTGTCCTCGAAAATTGATTCGCGCACCATTCTCGACCAGGGTGGAGCCGACCAGCTGCTCGGTCACGGCGATATGCTTTATCTGCCCGCAGGAACCAGTGTGCCTGTGCGTATACACGGCGCCTTTGTTGATGACCACGAAGTCCATAAAGTTGTGGCAGACTGGAAAAAGCGGGGCGTTCCCAGATACCTTGAAGAAATCACCGATGAAAGCTCGACGTCGTCAATCCCGGTGCCTGGTTATGCCGATGGCGAAAATGGCGGCGATGACGACCCTGAATCAGATAGCCTTTATGATGAAGCTGTCGAATTTGTCATTGAAAGCCGCAAAGCGTCGATTTCCGCCGTGCAGCGCAAGCTCCGTATCGGCTACAATCGTGCTGCCCGGTTGATTGAAACCATGGAGGCTGCCGGTGTCGTCAGCACCATGAACACTAATGGCAGTCGCGAAGTTCTGGTTCCCAGCCGTCGTTGACGGCTTCAACATATCCATTCATCATCTGCCGATTAAACAAAATTCCTATGAAAAACTGCTTTCGCTCCCTGTTTTCGCTTTTGCTGATAGCGTCGCTGTCGTCCCATGCTGGTGGCGTTCACCAACCGGAAAGCAGTAAGCGGCTCGATGCCTTGCTGTCTCCGCTAATGGCACTCTCGGCACGGTTTGAGCAAATCGTTACCGACGAGGAGGGCTACGAGCTTCAGACTCTTTCCGGTACTATGATTGTCGCCCGGCCGGGCAGGGTCTACTGGAAAAGTGATGCCCCCTACGAACAGCTGGTGGTATCCGATGCCACTACGCTGTGGCTCTACGATCAGGATCTCGAACAGGTCACGGTTCGCCCCTTTGACAACGATATTGCCAACACGCCAGCGGTACTCTTTATCGGCAAAGTGGAACAGCTGGAGGAAAAATATCGAGTATCCAGTCTGAACGAGGGCAAGAGCATTGTTTTTACCCTGGTACCCAGGGATCCAGGCGCGCTCTACCAGAAGCTGACGCTGACATTTGTTGGCGATACTCCCGCTTCGATGAGTCTTTGGGACACCCTGGGTCAGCAAACCCGCATTGATTTTGATGATGTGACCCTCAACCAACCTGTCGACGCAAGTCTGTTTAGCTTTGAAATTCCGGACGGTGTCGATGTGCTCTACGACCACTGAGCCTTTATGAGCGACGACCTCTTTGCCCAGCCCGCGTACCAACCCCTGGCCGCGCGCATGAGACCCCGCAACCTCGACGAGTTTGCCGGTCAGGAGCATGTTCTTGGGGAAGGCAAGCCGCTGCGCGAAGCGATTTTGAAAGGCCATCTCCATTCGATGATTTTTTGGGGGCCGCCTGGCGTCGGCAAAACCACGTTGGCGCAGATGATCGCCCGTTATGGCGACGCCCATTTTGAAACCCTGTCCGCTGTGCTTGCCGGTGTCAAAGATATTCGCGAAGCCATAGCCCGGGCACAAAAATTTCGCAGCGGAGAAGGGCGTAAAACCGTGCTTTTTGTCGATGAAATTCACCGCTTCAATAAATCCCAGCAGGACGCTTTTCTGCCCTATGTGGAAAATGGCACGGTTATTCTGATGGGCGCGACCACGGAAAACCCCTCGTTTGAACTCAATAATGCGCTCTTGTCCCGCTGCCGCGTCTATGTCTTTCGCTCCCTGGATAACGAAGCGATTCTGCACCTCGTCAATCGCGCTCTGACGGACAGGGTGCACGGGCTGCCGATGCCGTTGCTGTTTGCTCCCGGCAGCCTTGAAACACTTGTTGAGGCCGCCGACGGTGACGCCCGTCGTGCCCTCAATCTGCTCGAAATTGCCAGCGATCTCGCCGAAGATGGCCGGGTCGATCAAGGGGTACTTGAAGAGATCCTCGTTGCCGATGCCCGTCGCTTTGACAAAGGGGGTGAGGATTTTTACAACCAAATTTCCGCGCTTCACAAAGCGGTGCGCGGCTCCAGTCCGGACGCGGCGCTGTACTGGTTTGGCCGAATGCTCGATGGCGGCTGCGATCCCCTTTACATTGCTCGCCGGGTTGTGCGCATGGCCTCTGAGGATATCGGCAATGCTGACCCCAGAGGAATGAGTATTGCCCTTAACGCCTGGGATGTTCAGGAGCGCCTGGGTTCCCCGGAGGGGGAGCTGGCGCTCGCCCAGGCGGTGATTTATCTCGCCGTGGCGCCCAAAAGCAACGCCGTCTACACGGCGTTTAATCGAGTGATGAGCGATATTCGCAAACAGCCCAGCTACGAGGTTCCGCTGCATATTCGCAATGCGCCCACGGCGCTGATGAAAGACCTGGACTACGGCAAAAGCTACCGTTACGCCCACGATGAGCCCGACGCTTTTGCGGCCGGAGAAAATTACTTTCCTGAAGAACTGGCTGACAGCCAATACTATTTTCCCGGCGATCAGGGGCTCGAAAAAACCATCGCTGAAAAACTGGCGCGTTTCCGTCAATTGAATGCCGCCAGTGAACAACGCCGTTATCACAACAGGGGAAACAAATGATAAACCTGGTTGCCGTTGCTGTAGGTGGCGCTCTCGGCGCACTGGGGCGCTACGGCGCCAATGGCCTGATTTACCCGCTGATGGGCAGCAAGTTTCCTTTGGCGACGCTGGTGGTTAATGTTGTCGGTGCTATCCTTATGGGAATTTTCTATGTTCTTATCCTTGAAAAAGCCATGCTGGCGCCGGAATGGCGCAATTTTGTCATGGTGGGATTTCTCGGCGCCTTTACGACTTTTTCGGCATTTTCCCTGGATGCCCTGGCTTTGTGGCAAAATGGCCACTTTTTGTTGGCGTTGGTTTACATTTTTTTGAACGTGGTGCTGTGCCTGACGGGCATAGCGTTGGCAATATATATCACCAGGCTGCTCTAGTACTGCAACTTGGAAGTTACCAGCCCCCGTCGACGCTGTTAATTTCAACTCTGGAACCGATTAGACCCATGCTCGATCCCAAACTTGTCCGCTCTGAACCTCAAACCGTGGCCGCAGCACTGGCTAAACGCGGTTTTTCCCTCGATATTGACTACCTGCAGTCCCTGGAAAGCCAGCGCCGCGATGCCCAGGAAAAAACCCAGCACTTGCAGGCAGAGCGCAACGCCTACGCCAAATCCATGGGCAAAGAGATTGCGGCGGCAAAGGCCAGAGGCGAAGACATCGAATCGCTGAAAGCGAAAGGTGAAGAACTCAAGAACGCCTGCCATCAGGCAGAGAGCGAGTTGTCTGCCATTCAGGAAAAACTGGAACATTACCTGCTTGAGGTGCCCAATATACCGGATGCAGAGGTGCCCGAGGGTCTCAGTGAAGAAGATAATGTGGAAGTGCGCCACTGGGGAGAGCCCCGTACGTTCAGCTTTGCGGTCAAAGACCATGTCGACCTGGGTGATGTCGATCGCCAGCTGGATTTTGAAACCGGTGTCAAACTCAGCGGCTCCCGTTTTGCCGTGATGCGCGGCGATATCGCCCGCCTGCACCGCGCGTTGATTCAGTTCATGCTCGACACCCACGTCAATGAGCACGGTTATCAGGAGCTCAATGTTCCCTATATCGTCAATCGCGAATCCCTGCTCGGCACCGGACAATTGCCCAAATTTGAAGAAGATCTTTTTAAACTTCAGGATGAACGGGAGTTCTATCTGATTCCAACGGCCGAAGTGCCGGTCACCAATATTTACCGGGACGACATTATTGGCGAACAGCTGCCGATAAAATTTGTCAGTCACACCCCCTGTTTTCGCAGCGAAGCGGGCAGCTACGGCAAGGACACTCGAGGGCTAATTCGCCAGCACCAGTTTGAAAAAGTGGAATTGGTGCAATTTGTTCGCCCCCAGGATTCGAATGCTGCCCTTGAACAGCTCACGGCCGATGCCGAAGCCATTCTCAAGAAACTTGGCCTGCCATTTCGCACCATCATCCTCTGTGGTGGCGATATGGGTTTTTCTGCGGCGCGCACCTACGATATTGAAGTCTGGGTGCCCTCCCAAAACAAATACCGGGAAATTTCCTCCTGCAGTAATTTTCGCGATTTCCAGGCGCGCCGCCTCAAAGCCCGCTGGCGCAATCCCGACACTGGAAAACCGGAACTGGTACACACCCTGAACGGCTCAGGGCTGGCGGTGGGGCGCACGCTGTTGGCGATTCTTGAAAATTATCAACAGGAAAATGGCACTGTGTTAATTCCCGAGGCGCTGCAGTCCTACATGGGTGGACGCAATCTCATCCTCAGCCGTTGCGAGGGCAGCTGAAAATCATGGATTTTTTGCCACTCTTCCACAATCTCAGAGGAAGAACCTGCCTGGTGATTGGTGGTGGTGAAATCGCCCTGCGCAAGTTGCGGCCACTGCTGGAAGCCGGCGCTAAGGTGAAACTGGTGGCGCTGACGATTAATCCAGGCATCAGAGCGCTAGAAGTTGAGGGTGCCATCAGCATCCATGAGCGCGAGTTTATTGCTGCCGACGTCGATGATGTTGCCCTGATTATAGCCGCGACTGATCACGAATCTGTCAACCAGCAGGTGTCCGCGCTGGCTCAACAACGCCATATCCCCGTAAATGTGGTTGATAGTCCAGAACTTTGTTCGGTCATTTTTCCTTCCATTATCGACCGCTCGCCGGTGCAGATCGCTATCAGTACCGGCGGTTCGGCGCCGGTACTTGCCCGGCTGCTGCGCGGAAAAATTGAAGCGCTGATTCCCGCGGGTTTTGGCCGCCTGGCAACCCTTGCCAACCGCTTTCGGCCAAGGGTAAAGCAGGCCATTAGCAGTGAAAATCAGCGCCGCAAATTCTGGGAACAGGTCTTTGAAGGCCGGGTTGCCGAAGCGGTTTTCAGTGGCGACGAGCTGGCCGCAGAGGGCTTGCTGGAGGCGGCGCTGGCAAACCATAAGCCGGTGAGTCAGGGCGAAGTCTACCTGGTGGGCGGCGGTCCTGGCGATCCCGACTTGCTGACCTTCCGCGCCCTGAGGCTGATGCAGCAGGCGGATATTGTTCTCTACGACCGGCTGGTTTCCAAAGAAGTACTCAATCTTGTGCGCCGGGATGCGGAGCGTATCTACGTGGGTAAAACCGCCGGAGACCATCCGGTTACCCAGGAAAATATCAACAGTAAACTGGTGGAATACGCCCTCCAGGGCCATCGGGTATTGCGCCTTAAAGGCGGTGATCCATTTATTTTTGGCCGTGGTGGCGAGGAAATTGAACACCTTGCCGAACATGGCATTGCCTTTCAGGTGGTGCCGGGTATTACAGCGGCCTCTGGCTGCGCCAGTTACGCCGGCATTCCCCTGACCCACAGAGACTATGCCCAGTCGGTGCGTTTTATTACCGGTCACCGCAAGGGGGATCAGCTCAGTCTCGACTGGCAGCAGCTCGCCGCTCCCGGTCAAACCCTGGTGTTTTATATGGGGCTTAACAGCCTGCCGACCATCAGTGAGCAGCTTATTGTTCAGGGCATGAGCCCTGAAACCCCTGCGGCGCTTGTCGAAAAAGGCACCAGGACACATCAACGGGTAGTTGTAGGGACCTTGGCCAGTCTGCCCAGAAAGGTGGCGGAGCAGGGGGTGCGAGCGCCCACACTCATTATTGTCGGTGGCGTTGTACTTCTTCGCGACAAACTGAATTGGTTCAAGGGTGAGGTTTATGACTGAAGTTGAAGACTACGATTATGACCTTTTTGTTATCGGGGCGGGTTCCGGCGGCGTGCGCGCGGCGCGCATGTCTGCGCAATACGGCGCCAGGGTTGCCGTTGCCGAGGAGCGCTATCTCGGTGGCACCTGTGTCAATGCCGGTTGCGTGCCCAAAAAATTATTTGTCTATGCCGCAGAGTTTGCCCAGGCTTTTCGCGATTCAGCGGGATTTGGCTGGCAGCTGGCGGATGCCCAGTTCCACTGGCCCACATTGAGAGACAATAAAAACCGGGAAATTGACCGCCTCAACGGCATTTATCGCGGCTTGCTGGACAAGGCAGGGGTGACCCTGATCGAAGGCTCCGCCACTATTGCCGCGCCCAATCGGGTTCATGTCGATGGTCGCGAATACAGCGCCCGCTACATCCTTGTCGCCGTTGGCGGCTGGCCGTGGATGCCGACGATTCCCGGCGGCGAGTTGGCGATTTCCTCTAATGAAGTCTTTCATCTTGACGAATTTCCCCGCCGGGTGATTGTTGTTGGCGGTGGCTATATCGCTGTGGAGTTCGCTGGAATCTTTAATGGTCTTGGCGCGGAAACCCACCTGATTTACCGCGGCGAACTGTTTTTGAAAAATTTTGACAAGGATGTGCGCACAGGGCTTGCCGCCCAAATGACAGCACAGGGGATACAGCTCCATTTTGACAACGACGTTGTTAGCATTGAAAAAAATCCTGATGGCTCCCTCAACGCCACCCTGGGCAACGGCGACTGCCTGGAAGTGGATGCAGTGATGTACGCCACAGGCAGAAAACCAAAAACTTCAGGGCTGGGTCTTGAAAATACGGCTGTTGCCCTGGATGACAGTGGCGCCATTAAGGTGGATGACCGTTTTGCGACAACAGAAGCGAGTATTTTTGCCATCGGTGATGTTATCGATCGTGTACCCCTGACCCCCGTGGCCATCAATGAGGCCATGGTGCTCGCCGACAACCTCTTCAACGGCGGCAACAACAGCATGGATTACACCAATATTCCAACGGCGGTGTTCAGTCAGCCCGCCATAGGCACCGTCGGCCTCAGCGAAGCGGATGCCCGCGCCAGATTTGGCGACAATATCTCTATCTATCGAACAGACTTCAAGCCCATGAAGCAGACCCTTGCCGGCGGCAACGACAGGGTGATGATGAAATTGGTGGTCGATAAACTGACCGACAGGGTACTGGGTTGCCATATGCTCGGCGATGCCGCTGGGGAAATTATTCAGGGCCTGGCTGTTGCCATAAAGGCAGGGGCTACAAAGAGGGGTTTTGATGCCACCGTGGGGGTTCACCCGACGGCGGCGGAAGAATTTGTTACCATGAGGCTTTCCGTTTAACGGACAGCGTCGTTTTACTTGCTTCAGGAGAGACTATGAACTTTACGGGTACCGAACGCTATGTGGCCACCGAAGACCTGCAAATGGCGGTCAATGCCGCCGTTATGCTGCAGCGGCCGCTGCTGATAAAAGGGGAGCCGGGCACCGGCAAAACCCTGCTTGCGGAAGAGGTTGCCGCCGCTTTGAATATGCCGCTGATTTCCTGGCATATCAAGTCCACCACCAAGGCGCAGCAGGGGCTATACGAATACGATGCTGTGTCCCGTCTGCGGGATTCCCAGCTGGGCAACGAAAAAGTCCACGACATCAGCAATTACATTCGCAAGGGCAAACTCTGGGAAGCCTTCACTGCGGAACAGAAATCAGTATTGCTGATCGATGAAATTGACAAGGCGGATATTGAATTTCCCAACGACCTGCTGCTTGAGCTGGATCGTATGGAATTTGATGTTTACGAAACCGGCGAGCGCGTCAAAGCCAAAAACCGCCCGGTGGTCATTATTACCAGTAACAACGAAAAAGAACTGCCGGACGCCTTTTTGCGCCGCTGCTTTTTTCACTTTATTAAATTTCCCGACCGGGAAACCATGCAGCAAATTGTCGATGTGCACTTTCCCGAGATCAAGAAAAACCTGGTCAATGAAGCCCTGGATATGTTTTTCGATGTTCGCCAGATTCCCGGCCTCAAGAAAAAACCCTCCACTTCCGAGCTTATCGACTGGCTGAAATTGTTGATGTCTGACGATATTCCCGACGAAATTCTTAAAAATCGCGATCAATCCAAAGCGATTCCACCCCTCTACGGCGCTCTGCTCAAGAACGAGCAGGATGTCCACCTGTTGGAAAGGCTGGCATTTATGCAGAGAAGGGCTGGCCGCTGATGCTGCTCAAATTTTTTGAAGGGTTGAGAAAAGGTGGGGTTCCGGCCTCACTCAAAGAGTTATTGACCCTGCTTGAAGCTCTGGAAAAACACATCGCTTTTGGCAATGTCGATGATTTCTACCTGCTTGCCCGCACCTGTCTGGTCAAGGACGAAAAATACTACGATCGCTTTGATCGAGCGTTTGCCCTCTATTTTAAGGATCTGGAAACCCTCGATGATTTTATCGAGGCACTGATTCCTGAAGATTGGCTGCGCAAGGAGTTTGAAAAAAGCCTCAGTGAAGAGGAAAAAGCGAAAATTCAAAGCCTGGGTGGCCTGGAAAAGCTGATTGAGGAATTCAAAAAGCGTCTGGAAGAACAAAAAGGCAAGCATCAGGGCGGCAACAAATGGATCGGCACCGGCGGCACTTCCCCCTTTGGCAACAGCGGCTACAATCCTGAAGGGATTCGTATCGGCGGCGAAAGCGGCAACAAGAGCGCTGTCAAGGTCTGGGAAAAAAGGGAGTTTAAAAATCTCGACGATGACGTTGAACTGGGTACCCGCAATATCAAGCTGGCGCTGCGCCGCCTCCGTCAATTTGCCCGCAGTGGCGCCAATGAAGAACTGGATCTTGATGACACCATCAAATCCACCGCCAAAAATGCGGGCTATCTCGACCTGAAAATGGTGCCCGAACGCCATAATGCGGTAAAAGTGCTGATCTTCTTCGACGTGGGCGGCTCCATGGACTCCTATGTGCGCACCTGCGAGGAATTGTTTTCCGCTGTGCGCACTGAGTTTAAACATCTGGAATACTATTATTTTCACAATATGCTTTACGAATATGTGTGGAAGGACAACAAGCTTCGCCATACCGAGCGCATCAGTACCTATGATCTGCTTCATAAATACAGTAGCGATTACAAGGTGATTATTGTCGGCGACGCCTCCATGGCGCCCTACGAGATCACCTATCCTGGAGGCGCTATCGAATACCACAACGAGGAGCCTGGAGCGGTATGGATCAAGCGCCTTACCGATACCTATGAAAAGTTGTTGTGGCTTAATCCTGTCCATAAAGAGCACTGGGAATACACGCCGTCCATTCGCATGATTAACGAACTGGTGGAAGGCCAAATGTATCCGCTGACCCTGCATGGCCTTGAAGAGGCAATGTCCTTTCTCTCCCGTTAGTGCCAATGGGCGTCACTGATTTGCCAAAAACAGAGACAACGGATTCGGCGCCACCGGCGTCGAATTCGGTTTCGCCCGCTGCAGAGCTCTTGTCTCTTCCCGCTCGTTTGAATCTCGATCACTGCATGCTTCGTGATTGCGGGCTTTTTATTCGCCGTTTTCGCCACATAAAAGACAGGCATAAGCAGGGCAAGCCCACGGATAAGAGCCTGGAAAAATTACAGGCCGATATAGCGGTTTCAACAGCCTTGGTTAAACATCGGCAATCCTTGGTGCCTGTGATTGAATTTCCGGAAGAGTTGCCGGTGGCCGCCCGGCGGGAAGAAATTCAGCGGGCAATAGAAAGCAGTCAGGTGGTTATTGTTGCCGGTGAAACAGGCTCGGGCAAAACCACCCAGATTCCTAAAATTTGCCTGGAATTGGGCAGGGGAGTAAAGGGTGTGATAGGCCATACCCAGCCCCGCAGGATTGCCGCGCGCACGGTGGCAGATCGCATTGCCCAAGAATTGCAAACACCGCTTGGTGATCTGGTGGGCTACCAGGTGCGCTTTGCCGACCACAGCAGTGACAATACCCTGATCAAATTGATGACCGACGGTATTTTGCTGGCGGAAATTCAGCGCGATCCCCTTCTTTATCAGTACGATACCCTGATTATCGACGAAGCCCACGAACGCAGCCTCAATATTGATTTTTTGTTGGGTTATATCAAATCCATTCTGCCCAAGCGTTCAGATCTCAAGGTCATCATCACCTCCGCCACCATTGATGTGGAGCGTTTTTCCCGGCATTTTGACGATGCCCCTGTGATTAGCGTCTCTGGCCGTACTTATCCTGTCGATATCTGGTATCGCCCGCCCCTTGAAAATGATGAAGATATTTACAGTGCCGTTGTCGATGCCGTTGCCGAGTTGTTGAGCCTGCCAAAGCGCGGGGATATTCTGGTGTTTCTCAGTGGCGAGCGGGAAATTCGCGAAGCCTCGGCGGCGCTGCGCAAGGCCGGCTTCCCCCACCTGGATGTGTTGCCACTTTACGCACGCCTAAGTCTTGCCGATCAAACGCGAATTTTTCAGCCCCACAAAGGTGTGCGGGTGATTTTGGCCACCAATGTCGCCGAAACATCCATTACTGTGCCCGGTATCCGCTATGTGGTCGATACCGGGTATGCCCGCATCAGCCGCTACAGTTACAGAACAAAAGTCCAGCGCCTGCCCATAGAGCCCATCTCCCAGGCCAGCGCCAATCAGCGCGCCGGGCGCTGTGGCCGCCTCAGCGACGGCGTTTGCATTCGGCTTTATAGCGAAGAGGATTTTAAGAGCCGATCGCCGTTTACCGATCCTGAAATTGTGCGCACCAACCTTGCTGCGGTTATTCTGCAAATGCTGCAGATGCGGATTGGCGATATTCGCAATTTCCCCTTTGTCGATGCGCCGGACAACCGGTTGATCAATGACGGCTATCAGCTACTGACAGAACTGGAAGCCGTCGACAGCAAAGGGCAGCTTTCGCAGACCGGAAAAATACTGGCAAAATTGCCGGTCGATCCGCGAATTGGCAAAATGCTGGCAACCGCCAGTGAGCAGGGCGCTTTGCGGGAAGTTTTGGTTATTGCCGCTATGCTCAGTCTTCAGGATCCGCGAGAGCGGCCGGCAGACAAACGCCAGGCGGCAGATGAAAAACACCGCCAGTGGCAGGACAAGGAGTCTGATTTCTCGTCAATGTTGCAGTTGTGGCAGCATTTTGAGGAGCAGCGTCAGGCATTGTCGCGGCGCAAGTTCAGCGACTACTGCCACAAAAATTTTATCTCTTACCTGCGTATGCGTGAATGGCGCGACCTTCACCATCAGCTTCACCTGGCCTGCCGACAGGCCAGCCTCATTGAAAACCGGCAGCCAGCCAGTTATGAGAGTCTTCATCGCGCCCTGTTGAGCGGGTTGTTGAGCCATGTGGGCTTTCGCCACGAAGAGCGCGAATACCTGGGCGTGAGAAACCGCAAATTCCACATTTTTCCCGGCTCCGGTGTCGCCAAAAAGCCTCCGAATTGGTTGATGGGGGGGGAAGTGCTTGAAACATCGAGACTTTTTGCCCACCAGGTGGCGCGCATCGAGCCGGAATGGATTCCGCCGCTGGCGCAGCACCTGATTCGCAAGACCCACAGCGAACCTTACTATGACAGTCGCCGCGGTCAGGTGATGGCGTTTGAACGCCAGACGTTGTTCGGCCTTACTGTCGTCGATCGCTGCCGTGTCCCCTTCGCCGATATCGACGAAGTGCTGGCGCGGGAAATTTTTATTCGCGGCGCCCTGGTGGAAAACGCCAACGAAACCAATGCAAAAAGACAAAACCCGTTTAAAGGCAAGCAGAACTTTGCCAGCCACAATCAGCGGCTTCTACGCGAACTTGAAGATCTCGAAAACCGGCTGCGCCGTCGCGATATACAGCTCGACGATGATTATTTGTATGAGTTTTACAACGAGCGGATTCCGGCGCATATCAGCAATTTAAAGGCCTTTGAAAAATGGCGGCAACGTGCCGAAGCCGGGAATCCCGGCCTTCTTTGTCTTAATCGGGACAGTCTGCTGGCAAGGGCGCATTTACAGCAGGCTGGGGAGCAGTTTCCAAAAAATATCCACTGGAAGGGTATCGACTATCCTATCAGTTATCGTTTTGAACCCAGCCACGAAGAGGACGGCGTCAGTGTTACCCTTGCCATTCCCCTGTTGCACCAGGCGCCCAATTATCTCTTTGAATGGCTGGTGCCCGGATTGTTGCGCGACAAATGCATCGCGCTGGTAAAAACCTTGCCGAAAAACTTGCGCCGCCAGTTTGTTCCTGTACCGGATTTTGTTGATAAAGCCCTGCCAGGATTGGTTGCGGACAACAGCCCGCTGGCGTCCGCCCTTGGTCATCAGCTCAAACGCCATACCGGTATTGATATTCCCGCCAACGCCTGGCAGCCCGAGCAGCTGGAAAAATTTTACCTGATCACCTACAGGCTTGTGGATGAACGGGGCGCCCTGGTCGCGCGCAGTAAAAGTCTCGAGGAGCTCAAACAGCGATTCAGAGACAGGGTGCAGGAAACCATCGAGGACGCCGCCGGGGATGCAGCCGAGATTCGCGACATTACCAGTTGGTCTTTTGGTCGTTTAAAAGAGTCGCAGCGGCTGCGCAAAGGCAAGCTGGATATTGAAGTGTACCCGGCGTTGGTGGACAACCAGGGCTCGTTGACCCTGAAGCTGCTCGATAATCCTGAAGAGGCAGCGGAGGCCTCCCTTCAGGGCACGGTCAGGCTGCTGACACTCCAATACCCGGATGCCGGCAAATATTTGCGCAAACAGCTCTTTAAAGGCCAGGAGCTGGCTATTGTTGCTGCCGGGCTTTCGGAGTATGAGCGTTTGCGGGAGGATATTATTTTTGCCGCCTATAAAATCGCCTGCCTGGGAGATAGCGCGCTGCCGAGAACCGAACAGGAATTTCAGCGCTGCCTTCAGGAAGGTAAACAAAAAATTGTCACGGTGGCTCAGGAGCTGGAAACCATAATTATTGACCTGCTTGCGCCTCTTAAGGAGGTGCACCGCTGGCAGCTTCACCATGAAAAACGCTACCAGTCATCAATCGCCGATGCCAAGCAACAGGTCGCTTATTTATTGCGCCCCGGCTTTTTGTTTGAAACCGACGCCTTCTGGTTGCAGCAGTATCCCCGCTACATTAAAGCGCTGGCGTTGCGCCTCGAAAAATTGCCGGCGCAACAGCAGAAAGATGAAGCTTTTTGCCGGGAGATGGCTGCTTATATAGAAAGCTGGCAACAGCTATCCTCGCTGCCCGCTGGCGCCGTCAAAAAATACCAAAAAGACCTTGAAAAATTTCGCTATCTGCTGGAAGAATATCGCGTATCCACCTTTGCCCAGGTATTGAAAACCGTTCAAGCTGTATCCGCCAAGCGCCTGGCGGCTTTTCTCGCCGAACTAAAAGGGAAAATTGCCGGAAATTAGGTAAGCGCGGTTATTCTGTGGTTATGGTTAATTTCATTCCACGGATTTGTCTGTGCCACAATGGCGAAAGGGCGAGAAAAGCGGCTGTTTTTATGAACTAATATTTTTTGAGCCTGTCGTAGAGATAGCCTTTTTCAATATAAGTCTGAACTGGGCTTTTAATAAATTAGCATTCAATCCTTTTTTGCGGAGAATTAATATGGCTAAAAACAACTCAAAAACACTGGCGGCAGCTGTTGGCGCTGCCTTTTTGGCTTCGGCTACCTTGTCCCCATTGGTTGCCGCGGGAGAAAATCCTTTTCAACTCACCGAACTGAGCAGCGGCTACAAGGTGGCTGATGCCCACGAAGGCAAGTGCGGTGAAGGCAAGTGCGGCGAATCCAAGGCTGAAGGCGAGGGCAAGTGTGGTGAAGCCAAGGCTGACGGTGAAGGCAAATGCGGCGAGTCCAAGGCTGGAGGCGAGGGCAAATGTGGCGAATCCAAGGCTGATAGCGAAGGCAAGTGCGGCGGAAAAGACTAAGTCTGCAATCCCTGATGTCGCTTAACTATCCCGTCACGGGCGCCGGTCTCGGGCTGCGTCGTTCAATGTTGAACGACCTGTCCGGGCTGGCTCCCGGTGATGTCGATTTTATGGAGGTGGCTCCGGAAAATTGGATTGGCGTAGGCGGGCGCTACGGTCGCCAGTTTCGTACATTCACTGAACGCTACCCTTTTGTGTTGCACGGCCTGTCGTTGTCCTTGGGATCTCCTTCCGCTTTGGATATGGAGCTGGTTGCGGCAATTAAAGGGTTTATGAAAGAACATCAGATCCGCTGTTATACCGAACATCTCAGCTATTGCAGCGATGATGGCCATTTGTACGATTTGATGCCGATTCCATTTACGGAAGAAGCGGTGAATTACACTGCAGAGCGCATTCGCAGGGTTCAGGATTTCCTTGGTGAGGCCATCGCCATTGAAAATGTGTCCTACTACGGGGCTCCTGGTCAGGAGATGGCGGAAATCGACTTCATTAATGCAGTTTTGGCGGCTGCGGATTGCAAGTTGCTCCTGGACGTCAACAATATTTACGTGAACAGTATCAATCACAGCTACGATCCTGTGGATTTTCTCCGTGCGCTGCCCGGAGATCGGATCGCCTATATCCATATTGCCGGACATTATGAAGAGGCGGAGGATCTCCGTATCGACACCCATGGTGCCGATGTGATTGACCCTGTATGGCAATTGTTGGCGGCGGCCTATGGGGAGTTCGGGGTTATTCCTACACTGCTGGAACGGGATTTCAATATTCCGCCCATGCCTCAGCTTATGGCTGAAATTGCCCAAATTCGGCGCTATCAACAGGGCGATCAATGCCAGGAGGCTGGCGCCGGGCTATTAACAGATTGCGAGACGCCAGCATGACTGGACAGCCTGGGTTTATTCGCACCCAGCTTGATTTTGCCGGCCATTTGCGCAACCCGCAGAATGTACCTGCGCCCCAGGGGATCGAAAGCCGGCGCATGGCCATTTATCGGGATCTAGTCTATAAAAATATCGAAAGTTTTATTGCCAGTGGCTTCCCCGTTTTGCGCACTATTCTTGACGACGCCCAATGGCATGCCCTTGTCGGTGATTTTATTGCCAATTACCGCTGTGGTTCGCCCTATTTTCTCGATATCGGCAAGGAATTTCTCGGTTATCTTCAGGGCGACAGGGAGATTGAACCCTGGGAGCCTCCCTTTATGATGGAGCTGTGCCATTACGAGTGGGTGGAGCTGGCTCTGGATATCGCCAATGACCAAATACCTGAAAATCAGGGAACCGAAAAAGATCCTTTAAAGATGATTTATGGCGTTTCTCCATTGGCGTGGCGCCTCAGCTACAGTTATCCAGTTCATACCATCAGTGAGTGCAATCAGCCTGAGACTCCTTGCCCTGGGGGTGTCTTTCTTATCGTTTACCGCAATCGGCTGGATCAAGTCCGTTTTCTGGAGGTTAATGCAGTTGTGATAACACTTCTTCAGTATATTGACCATAAAAATCATTGTGGCAATGAACTTTTGCAGGAACTCTGTGCACAGCTGGATTTTGGCGATACCGCGGCATTTCTTGCCTACGGCGCCACTTTGCTTGCTCAACTTTTGGCGCTGGATGTGCTTTTTCAGAAGGGATGATGGGGCTTAGGCAAGCCTATTGTTGCGCATTTCTTTTAAAAAGCATTTAAAATCAATGAGTTGATTTGTGTTCCCCTGCGGCTGCTGGCGGAGTTGAAGCCTTCCACAGATCCTCCCTGTTCTCTGCGCGGAGCATCGAATGCCTCAATGCTGCCTGTCCAGGTTGTTGCCATGATCGATTTGACCTGGCAACTCATGTTTTGGTTGTCGCAGGCCATGGTTTAACTCGGAAATTGCACCAGTACACTCTCAAAGCCGAGTTTTGTGCTGCTATAACAGGCTTAAAGGTAATTGCAGTTCAGCAACAATTTGCTACCGATTACGTCTGCCTGTTTTCACTTGATCACGCCCGATTTGAGCGCATGTGCTTGCTTCGACGTTGCTGTGGCAGCGTTTACGTTCACCAGTACGTTCACATCAACCGATCTCGGCACGAAAATTCAGGCAACTGGTGTAACTTCCAGGTTAAGCTGTCGACCTTTTCGTGGCGCACC
>JBFXIU010000034.1:0-21037 GCA_050175615.1 Porticoccaceae bacterium
AAGTTCTTTTACCCTCAGCCGAAATGCCTGCCGTTGCTAGACATTGCCAGCCAGTGCCCGTCACTCCCACTCTATCGTGGCAGGTGGCTTGCTCGAAACATCGTAAATAACCCTTGATACTCCACTGATTTCATTAATAATTCGATTGGAAACCGTTTCCAGAAGCTCGTAGGGCAAATGCGCCCAGCGGGCGGTCATAAAGTCGATGGTTTCCACGGCGCGCAGGGCGACAACCCATTCGTAACGGCGGGCATCCCCTACCACACCTACAGATTTTACCGGGAGAAAGACGGCGAAGGCCTGGCTGGTTTTATGGTACCAGTCGGCGTTGTGCAATTCTTCGATAAAGATGGCGTCAGCTTCGCGAAGAATGTCGGCGTATTCTTTTTTCACTTCACCGAGAATTCGCACACCAAGGCCGGGACCGGGAAACGGGTGGCGGTAGACCATATCGTAGGGTAATCCCAGTTCCACACCGATCTTGCGCACTTCGTCTTTGAACAGTTCTCGCAAGGGCTCGACAAGGGACATTTTCATGTCCTCGGGCAGGCCGCCAACATTGTGGTGGGATTTGATGACATGGGCTTTACCCGTTTTAGAAGCGGCGGATTCAATCACGTCGGGATAGATGGTGCCCTGAGCCAACCAATTGACGTCTTTGAGTTTGGTGGCTTCAGCGTCGAAGATATCAATAAAGGTATTGCCGATGATTTTACGCTTGGCTTCAGGGTCGGCGACACCGGCAAGTTTGCCAAGGAACTGCTCCTCAGCGTCGACGCGAATCACTTTTACACCCATGTTTTTTGCGAACATGTCCATGACTTGATCGCCTTCATTCTTGCGCAACAGGCCGTTATCGACGAACACACAGGTAAGCTGGTCGCCGATGGCTTTGTGGAGCAGCGCCGCCACCACCGAGGAGTCGACGCCACCGGAGAGGCCGAGAAGCACTTTGTCGCTGCCAACCTGGTCGCGAACCCGGGCGATGGCGTCGTCGATAATGTTCGCCGCAGTCCACAGCGGCTGGCAACCACAGAGCTGAAAGGCAAAGTGCTCGAAGATGCGCTTGCCCTGAAGGGTGTGAGTAACTTCGGGATGGAACTGAATACCAAAAAAGGGCTTGTCGACCGCGTACATGCCAGCAATCGGACAACTGGGCGTAGAGGCCATAAGGGCAAAACCCGGGGGCATTGTGACGACTTTGTCGCCGTGACTCATCCACACATCGAGCAAGGCCGCGCCATCATTGTGATCGACATGATCCTTGATGTCGCGCAATAGTTCGCTATCGCCGTGGAGTTTTACCTGGGCATAGCCAAACTCACTGGTATCAGACCCCTGGACGCTGCCGCCAAATTGTTCCGCCATGGTCTGCATACCGTAACAGATGCCGAGCACCGGCACCCCCAAAGCAAAAACAATGTCCGGCGCTCGAGGAGACCCTTCCCCCGCCGTAACAGATTCTGGGCCTCCGGAAAGAATGATACCCATGGGGGCAAAATCCCGAATTTGCTCGTCAGAGACATCAAAGGCATAGATTTCGCAATAAACACCGATTTCTCTAACCCGGCGGGCAATCAGCTGTGTGTACTGGGAACCAAAGTCGAGAATCAGGATTTTCTGAGCGTGAATGTTTTGGGTCATGGGGGCATTTCTTCGCTAAAAGCCGGTAAAATTTCGCGGAAAATATACCACGAAACCATATATATCAGTATGTTATAAAGATAACTTAAGACTATTGATTGTTATCTGCCAACAGGATAATTGGGAGCTTCCTTGGTAATGGATACGTCGTGAACATGACTCTCCCCCATACCGGCGGAGGTTACTCGCACAAAGCTGGGCTTGGTGCGCATGGTTTCGATATCGATACTGCCGGTGTACCCCATCGCGGAGCGAACACCACCCATCATCTGGTGAATAATGTTGGAAATCGGCCCCTTGTAGGGCACTCTGCCTTCAATTCCTTCCGGCACCAGCTTTTCTACACCGGCGCTGGAATCCTGGAAATAGCGATCGCTGGAGCCCTGCGTCCTCGACATGGCGCCGAGCGACCCCATGCCGCGATAGGCTTTGTAGGTTCTGCCCTGGTAAAGCTCTATCTCTCCAGGCGCCTCTTCGGTGCCGGCAAACATGGATCCCATCATCACTGAATGAGCACCGGCAACGATGGCTTTGGCAATATCTCCGGAGTAGCGAATACCGCCGTCGGCGATCACGGGAATATCAGTACCTTTCAGCGCAGCAACTGTTTCGGCAATGGCTGAAATTTGTGGCACACCAACGCCGGTAACTATGCGGGTGGTGCAAATAGATCCGGGGCCAATCCCCACCTTGACCCCGTCAGCACCGGCTTCAGCCAGCGCCAGGGCGGCATCGCCGCTGGCAATATTGCCGCCTATTACCTGTATGTGAGGATAGGCCTGCTTGATGCGACGCACCCGCTCTATGACATTGCGGGAATGCCCGTGGGCGGTGTCCACCACCAGCACATCGACACCGGCATTGACCAGAGCTTCAACCCGGTCATCGGTATCAGGACTGGTACCTACCGATGCGCCAACCCGCAGCCGCCCCTGATCATCCTTGCAGGCACTCGGATATTTTTCGGCCTTGTCGATATCCTTGACGGTAATCAGGCCGCGCAGATCAAAGTTTTCATTGACCACCAATACCTTTTCGATACGGTATTTATGCAACAGAGCTTTAACCTGCTGCGACTCTGCCCCCTCTTCCACGGTGACCAGACGCTCTTTTGGCGTCATCACCTGGGACATGGTGGTGCTCATATCGGTGACAAAACGGACATCACGGCGGGTGACAATGCCCACCAGCTCACCGTTTCTGAGCACAGGAACACCGGAAATATTGTTGATGCGAGTCAGCGCCAGCAACTCACCGACTGTCGCTTCATAATCGATACAAATAGGATCTTTGACAACACCACTCTCGTATTTTTTGACCGCGCGCACCTCAAGAGCCTGGGACTCGACGGTCATACTCTTGTGAATAATGCCTACCCCCCCTTCCTGAGCCAGGGCAATGGCGAGGCGGGACTCGGTAACAGTATCCATGGCGGCAGACATCAGAGGAATGTTCATTTCGATATCGCGGGTGAGGCGGGTTTTTAGACTGACGTCTTTGGCAACCACCTCCGAGTAGCCAGGCACCAGTAATACATCGTCGAACGTCAGGGCTTCATAGGCAATACGTGTCATAAATACACTAATTCCGGGAGGTGTTAATGAACCGGGCATTATAAAGGCCGGACTAACTCAGGTAAACACGCGATAACCAAAACGGGGAACAGGAAATCCTATACTTGGCATCACCAGAACCCTACAATTCCGCCATGACAACATTATTGCCCGAAAGGCAGATCCTCAGCATTTCCCAGCTTAACCGCCGTGCCCGGCTGTTACTGGAAACTCATCTACCACTATTGTGGATTCGCGGCGAGGTTTCCAATTTCGCTCGCCCGGGTTCCGGCCACTGGTATCTGACCTTAAAAGACAGCGATGCCCAGATTCGCTGCGCCATGTTTCGCAATCGCAATCAGCTGGTGAGAATGGCTCCGAAAGACGGCGATCAGGTATTGGTGAGAGGGCGGGTTGGCCTCTATGAAGCCCGTGGTGATTACCAACTGATCATCGAGCACATGGAGGCGGACGGCGCTGGCTTATTGCAGCAGCAATTTGAAGCGCTCAAGCTAAAACTCCAGCAGGAAGGCCTCTTTGATGAGGCCGGAAAACGGACACTGCCTCCGTACCCCAGCCGCATCGGCATTATCACCTCACCGACGGGCGCCGCCCTGCGGGACATTCTTCATGTGACATCGCGGCGCTGCCCCTGGGTTGAAATCAATATTTATCCCACTGCTGTTCAAGGCAAAGAAGCCAGCGGCGAAATCGTCAAGGCCATTACCCTGGCCAACGCCCACGATCAGTGCGACCTGCTAATCCTCGCTCGAGGAGGCGGCTCTATTGAAGACCTGTGGGCTTTTAATGAAGAAGCGGTGGCCAGAGCCATCCACAACAGCCATATTCCCATTCTCAGTGCGGTCGGCCACGAAACTGATTTCACCATCGCCGACTTTGTTGCCGACATCCGCGCCCCCACGCCCTCTGCAGCAGCGGAAATCGCCACGCCGGATCGCCAAGCGATCGCCGAGCTGGTGGCCAGATATAGCCTCACTCTGAAACGTCGCATTGCTCATCTCATCAGTCAGCAGCGGCAAAATTTGCGCAATCTCAGCAAACGGCTGCGCAGCCCAGGCGACAAGCTTCGGGAGCAAAACCAGCATCTGGATCACCTGGAGATCCGCTTGCTCCACAGCTGGAACCGCCTGCTCAATACACGAATCCATCGTTTTGAGCAACTGCGCAGACGCTTGGCCGGCGCTGATCCCCACAGGCAACTTCAAATCCTTGAAAACAAAAACAGGGATTTAGGGTTTCGCCTGCAGCGCGCCCTGAGCTCCCACTTGGCCAGCCAACGCCAGCAATTGCAGGGGCTTGCCGCCACACTGAATGCCGTCAGCCCCCTCAACACTCTCGAACGGGGCTACGCCATTGCCCGTGATGGCAACGGCTGTGTTGTTCGCTCCGTCGACCAGATCGCCAGAGGAGACGCCATCGACATCCTTCTCAGGGATGGCGCCATTGGTTGTGTGATTGAATCTGTCAGCAAAAGCAGCAGTTAGCGGCTGTTCAACGATATCGCAGGAGGGAGACCCGTTGCGCCCCGCTGGATTGGCACCACCGGCGAGGTGGATTCTTATCGAGAAATCCCCCGCCTGCAGGCCATGGCCAAAAAGACAAAAACCAGCTTTCTAGAAACTGTAATTCAAGCCCACACTGGTCAGTGTGTCTGTGTTTTTTGTGTCATTGGGAACATCCGTATTATGTTTCACTGTGTAGGCGACTTTTAAGGCCAAGCTGGCATTAATTTTTACCTTGACTCCCACCACGGATTCGACATAGGTATTGTCCTGACCGGATTCAACATTGACATCACTTTCAAATCGGGTGGTTTCAGTGATGGTGCGGTAATACCTGGCTGCGCCGATGAGGATGGCCTCATCAAAGGTTTCCCCAGTGTCCATCACTTCACTTTTCCGGTAACCCAGGCCCCCCTCAATATCAAACTGGGCGACATCTGTCTTAATGACGTGCATACCCAAACCACCGGTCAGTGATGCCTGATACTCATAACCACTAAAACGGTTATCCTCGTAACGGAAAGCGCCGAAACCATAGTAGGTATCGGAAATAGCGTAGTCACTTTTGCCGCGAAGGGTATAGGATTCGGCGCTGCGGGCATCATTTTCCGAGGTATTAATAGCCTCAATCTGGCCGCTGTGAGTCCAGCGTGCGCGCTCGTACACCAGCTTGAGTTTGGCCAGCAAAGCCTCGGAAGAGCTGTTGCCAGAGGCCTTGTTGTAGCCGAGATCACCTTCGCCATGCCAGGCTTTTCCGCTCTCACTCGATGCCTGAACCGCGGCCGCCGGGATTAGCGCAACCAGCCCCGCCATTATCAATTTTTTCATGTTACTGTCTCCATGCTTGTTCATTTCAATCAATCATCCATGCCCATTGAAAATGAGTTTTGAATGGCCACAACAATAATCAGGCTGGCTTCTGTGTTTAACGCCAGCATTGGTTTTCGGCCAATAACAAGCCGTCCGTGGCCTGCACGTGATTTAAAAACAGAGGGTCTTAAGTGCGAGTTACTTTTTGCCCTTGGCGTGCTTCATGAGTCGCCTGCGTTTGGCTATTTGCCGTGGCGTCAGGGTATTTTTACGCCCGGCGTAAGGGTTGTCGCTGGATTTGTATTCAATGCGGATTGGCGTACCCTGAAGATCGAGGGCTTTGCGAAAGGTTTTTTCCAGGTAACGTGTAAAGTGATCGGGAACGGCATCGGTTTGAGTGCCGTGAATAATGATCAGCGGCGGATTTCTACCTCCCGCGTGAGCATAACGCAACTTGATTCGCCGCCCCTTCACCATCGGTGGCGGGTGGTCGGCAATGGCGTCTTCGAGTATACGGGTGAGAACATTGGTGGAGAGTTTATCCGTTGCCGAAGCATAAGCCTTGTGCACAGATTTATAAAGATCGCCGACGCCAGTACCGTGAAGCGCTGAAATAAAGTGAATATCGGCAAAGCGAACAAACTCAAGGCGGCGCTGGAGCTGGGTTTTGATGGTATTTTTTTGATCCAAATCCAGGCCATCCCACTTATTGATGGCAACAACCAGGGCGCGCCCGGCTTCGATAGCGTAGCCCATCAGGTGGAGATCCTGGTCGACAATGCCTTCACTGCCATCCATGAGCAAAATCACCACATTGGCGTCATCGATAGCCTGAAGGGTTTTGACAATAGAAAACTTTTCAACCGTAAGGGAAATGTTTTTGCGTTTGCGCACCCCGGCGGTATCGATCAATGTGTATTTTTTGCCATTGCGCTCGTAATCAATATAAATACTGTCTCTGGTGGTGCCGGGCTGGTCGTAAACCACCACTCTCTGTTCACCCAACATGCGGTTCACCAGCGTCGACTTGCCCACATTGGGGCGACCGACAATGGCAATCTTGATGCCTCTCTCTTCCTCCTCATCAGGGCTGGATTGCTCAGGTTCTGGTGGGAACAGGGCGAGTACGTTTTCCATCAGGTTGGAAACCCCACGACCGTGGGTCGCCGTCGTCGGGTAAATATTTTCAAAACCCATGCGGTAAAAATCCGCCAACGCCACATTGGGGTCGAGGCCATCAATTTTATTGGCCACCAGAAAACAGGTTTTTCCCGTTTCCCGCAGATGCTTGGCAATGGCTTCATCGGTGGCGGTGAGGCCGTCGCGACAGTCCACCAAAAATAACACAATGGACGCCTCCTCCATGGCCTGCAGGGATTGGGTCGCCATTGCGCTGTCAATGCCCTCCTCTTCTCCGGTGATACCGCCGGTATCCACCACCATAAAGCGCCGATCCTGCCAGACGCCTTCGCCGTATTTGCGGTCGCGGGTCAGCCCCGCGTAATTAGCCACCAGGGCATCGCGGGATCGAGTGAGGCGGTTAAACAGTGTAGATTTGCCAACATTGGGTCGGCCTACAAGGGCAATAACGGGGAGCATGAACGGAAAGCATCCAAAAATTTAGCCGCCAATTTTACAGCATAAGCCCAGGGAGCCAAAGGATTTCACAACGAATAACCGGGCTGAGCCGCAATTAAACGATACCAGCCCAGGGTTACAGGGCTTTCCCGCTGGTATTCGCCGCTGCCTCAGGTTTTACGGCATGCAACGCTGAAATACCAATCCCGCCGAAAACGGAACAACCAAAAGCCTGTTCAGACTAATCAAAATGACTGGCGTCATACTGCAGGGATGAATGGGTTACAACAGTCACCATGCTGGCTGGATCAATTAGACAGGAGTCTGCACTATCGGTTATCACTGCCAGCCATTGCCGGTAGCCCTCCAGGGCTGCAGCCGGAGTGTCAAAAGATATTTCGACAACGGCATCAAAATCAGACCCGGGCATCACTGGGCGAGTGGCTGTGGGCTTTAAGGGACGAGAACTGGTTAGCTCCCTTATTCCAGCTGACTTGCCTGATACTTCCAGAAACCTTTCAAGCTGGCGATTCCATTGGGCGAAAAACTGCTCTTCACCAACGGAATGAGCGCAATGGATAAAACTGAATACTTTGATTTCAGCAAAGCGCTCCCGGTAAAGCTGATGAGACTCACACACCAGGGAAATCAGATCCCGCCGCGAAAAAAATTCATCCGCATCCAGAGCAATGTCGCGAAGCGAGGGAGCACTCAGACAACGACTGCAATCTTCGAGATTGGCAAATACCAACTCTCCGACCCCATCATAGTCTGCCTGAGAAGGGTGGAAGGCAGGCATATTGACAACAGCATTATTGTGGAGATAGCGGTTAACGGGATTCCAAAAGTCGTCATGTTCCATGGCGAAGGCGCCATGCTTGCGCCAGCGGCGAACAAAGCGCTCGCGCGAAATACCCTCTTTGGCTTTTTCTGCGTAGATAATTTTAATCATGGTCTCTAGTCACACTCAGCACATTTCAGTTGCCAGGCCATGGTGGGAACTGACAACGGCGAGCAACCAGCATAACGGCAAAGCCGATTTAAAGGGTATTGGAGAACCTTATAGCCAGCTTTAAGCGCCACAGAGTGAGAGATAAAGAACCAACTGCCATCAACAAACAGCGCTCAACACTCAAGAGGAATATCTGCTATTGCTGAGATAGCCATGGGTCAATGAATGGATGGTATGACCAATAGCCTCTTTCGAACTCCCGGAAAACCCCATCTGCACAATCATGTGAGCAACACCAATAATCACTCGAGTGGCATCGTCTACGCCCAGATTTTCTGGTATCGAAGACTCCTTCTTGCCCCGCTCAAGAACGCTGCGAACCCCTTTGATGGCGTGATTGTAGAAAACCAGGTATTTATCCCACAGGCCATCTCTGACCGATACGCTCCATTCAAACCAGACACGAATATGGTCTGGACAGGTATCAATGGAGTGGCTAAAAGACAGTAGCATAGTCTCAATGGATTCTGGGGCTGAACAGGAGTCACTGAATCTCGGCGCGACGATATCTTCGAGCAGAAAGCGCTTCACTTCCTCAAGCACCGCCTCGGTGAGATCTTCTCTTGTGGGAAAATAATGGAACGTTGTAGGTACAGAGACACCGGCCTCCTCTGCCAAATCCGTATGCCCGGCTTTACCTATGCCCTTGTCGGCATAAACCTTGAGGGCACAGGCCAACAGCTGTTCGCGACGACTATCCGGAGACATGCGCCTGGCTCGGACACGGTTTTTCGGCGAAGCCTGCTTGGCGGATTTTTTGGCCTTGGCTGTCTTTTTCACCGCAATTTTAGGATCGGCAGACCGACTTTTTTTCTCCATAAAGGCAACTCGTTAGTGCAACTTCCAGCAAAAAACCAGCCAATCTTAGCACAGGGAGCGCACTTCAACATCAGGCACTGAATCAAACCCCGGAAACAAGCCCTGTGGTCACCACCACCAACCAGGATGCGCTGAGCAGAACAATGGTGTTAATGGCACCCAGACTAACATCCAGGGCAAACCGGGATCTCCAGGGATCCCGGTGGTTACAGTTTTTCTATCAGAAATAACAGCATTAATCGCCGTTAACACTGTACTCCTTATTGTTATTGAAAGTATCAGAGTTACCTGGCTGCAGGCGCCCCAGCGCCGCGATCAGACTGGTGTGATCCAGAAGCCGACAACGAGGCACAGGGTTACCACCAGTAACCAGGCATCAAATATTAATTGCCATGACAGCGGCGCGAATTTCAGCTCCATATAGTGGCGGAAAACAGCGCGGATTTTTATCGCCGCAACCAACATAACGACAGCGGCCAGCAACTGACTGGTGAGGGCATGGAAGTAAACCAGCAAATTGGCGCCCAGGGTGGCGACGACAAGGAACGCCCAAACAATAACAAGAAACCGTGAAGAAATGGCGCTACTCATATCGCTAAACCCCCATCAAATACAGCAAAGGAAAAATAAAAATCCACAACAGGTCGACCATATGCCAGTAGAGGGCAACGGATTCGATATTGATCATCTCTTTGTTGTCTATCTTTTTATCAGCCAGCCTGAACCAGAGCGCCGCGAGAGCAATCATGCCACCGAGAAAATGAAGAAAGTGGGCGCCGGTCATTGTGTAGTAGTACATATAAAAGTCGTTGGTATACATGGTGATGTCCTGGGACAGCTTGTCGCTGTACTCAAACATCTTGTTAATACCAAAACCCAGCCCTATCACAAAGGATGCCAGTATCCAGCTGCGGGCTTGTCTAACCTGGCCGCGTTTCGCCGCCTGTACCGCGAGGGCGACAAAAAGACCACTGGTGAGCAAAATCAGGGTGTTAATAATGCCCGTCCAATTGTTGAGCGTTGCGGAAGACTCGTTGAACACTGCAAGCTGGTCGTAACGCTGGACGAGAAAGTCGACGAAAATCATGCCAAAAACAACAATATCGGCAAGAATAAAGGTAAGCACGCCCATCACCTGATGCGGGACAATTCCGGCGTGACTGCGTTCAAGGGGCAATGGAGAAGCCAAAGTATCTGTCATGATATTCCTCTATGTCAGGTTTTGAATTATTTAGCAACCGCTAGATCTGCCAACATTGCCGCCCGCTCTTTTTCCAGCCGCGGTATCGCCTTGAAGACGTAATAGGTAATGATCACGATATAGAAAAACCATACCAGGAACTCTACCCAGAAGTTCAGCCAACCCTGACGGGCAAACAAACCGCTTTTAAAGAAGGGCATCAACAGTTCAAACAAAAAGCTGATACCTGCCCAGATGGAAAACCAGCAGGCCCAACCCGGAAACAGGGGTTTGGCCCGTTGATCCGTCAAACCGGCAACACCGACGGCAATCATGGGAATAGTGGTAATGGCGTAGAACATATCAATCAACAGCCAGCCCTGGTCATAAAGCATTTGCAGAGTAACGGCATCGAGAACGTCGGGGCGATAAGAAGCGGTAAGCCAAAATACGGATGAAGTAACCAATGGCACCACCGTGAGCCCGCCGCCCCACATTTGCAACTTGGGAATTATGTCGCTTTCATTGGGGTTAATCATTTCCATCACTTTGGTGATGGACAGGGTCCAGGGCAAGTAAAGAACGCCAAAAAGCATGGCGCCAGCCATTCCCGCGCGGGTTTCGTTGTAGTTAGTACGAAAATGTTCGGCCATCTGCTCTGCCGTCCAGTCTGCGGGGATGGGGGGAATGTTGGATCCCAGAGCGCCCCAGAAAAACAGAAACGCCGCAAGAAACACGGGACCCATGGCGGCACAGAGCCGCCAGTACTTGAAATAGGCCTCATTGGTTAGCGTAGTATTCACAGTTATTTCCTCTTTAATCTGTATGGATTTTTTATTTCGGATCCGCTTCTCACGGGTTGTTAACTATAGTTTTGAAACAACGGGTTTAGCCAACAGCTCAATACTTGCGCTGGAAAACAGGTTTATTTCCTTCTCTTTCCACCTGCGCCTGTGTCGGATCTTGGCCTTACTTCTGTCCTTGATTTCAACACTGGCGACTCCATGGAACCTGCCACTAATGACAATTATGTCATCAGCGGCTTGTGAAAATACCCCAACTGTCTGCACTATCCATCCCGAAATGCAATTTACAGACTGAAATTCGGGCTTTTCATGGATATAACGGCTCCAGGTACGCAGTTCAGAACAATACCACTGAACCAGCAACACCTCAGGATCGAACAGCAGCCACAAAGGTCAATCAATTAGCCGCTTGATTCCCGTAAACCATCTGCTGCGCAGTCGCCTCAAGCGACTGCTTGCGGCTGGCCTTGCTTGACAAGATTGCGAGTAGATTTTGCAACCAGCGGCTCATCATCGCCTTGTCGCAGCAAATTATCAATAAATATTGACACTGTTGTCAACACATATTGACAACTTTATCAACAAAGGCGGCAAAAATCTTCATGCCTGAGAATTTGGCACCCATTTTGGCAAGTGGAAAACGCCCGCTTTTTCTTGGGGGGCGCTCATCAGGAAATATTAACTTTCCACCCAGCCCTGAAGTAACAGATGTTCGCCGACCAGGGCAACACAGCACCCCTCAAGCCGAAAACCGCCCCAGAGCTGGGTACGGAAAGAACATTGATCTGTTTTTTCCGCCCTATTCTAAGCAGGGGAAATCAATCACACCGAGAGCGTGACTTTGATTTCCAGATTACCCTCAGCGATTGAGCCTGTTGTCAATTAATTGATCCACCACCGATGGATCCGCCAGGGTTGAGGTGTCGCCGAGGTTTTCCAGTTCATTGGCGGCAACTTTGCGGAGAATGCGCCGCATGATTTTGCCGGATCGGGTTTTTGGCAATCCCGGCGCCCACTGAATCAAATCCGGCTTGGCAAAATGGCCGATCTCTTCAGCGCACAGAGCCACCAATTCCTTGCGGAAGTTGTCGCTGGGTTCGACGCCGGACATCAGGGTGACATAGGCGTAAATTCCCTGCCCCTTGATTTTGTGGGGATAGCCGACAACCGCGGCTTCAGCCACTCGCGGATGGAGCACCAGGGCGCTTTCAATTTCAGCGGTGCCCATACGGTGCCCGGAAACATTGAGCACATCGTCAATGCGACCGGTGATCCAGTAATAGCCGTCCTCGTCCCGACGCGCACCATCGCCAGTGAAATAGTAACCGGGGTAGGTGGAAAAATAGGTGTCCATTAGGCGCTGATGATCGCCATAGACCGTGCGAATCTGGCCAGGCCAGGATGACTTGATTACCAGACTGCCCTCCCCTGCCCCTGTAATTTCCCTGCCCTCCCCGTCCAGTAGAGCGGGTTGAATGCCAAAAAATGGGTAAGTAGCAGAACCAGGCTTCAAGTCTGTAGCCCCCGGCAGCGGTGTTAGCATATGGGCGCCTGTTTCCGTCTGCCACCAGGTATCCACGATGGGGCAGCGATTTTTACCGACAACGCGGAAATACCATTCCCAGGCTTCCGGATTAATAGGTTCACCCACAGTGCCGAGCAGTTTCAGTGAATCCAGAGAACAGCGCTCGACGAATTCATCCCCCGCGCCCATCAGGGAGCGCAACGCGGTAGGTGCCGTATAGAATTGGTTGACTCTGTGTTTGTCACACACCTGCCAGAATCTGGATGCATCTGGATACGTGGGCACTCCCTCAAACATCAAGCTGGTCGCGCCATTGCACAGCGGGCCGTAGACAATGTAGGAATGACCGGTTACCCAGCCCACATCAGCGGTACACCAGTAAACGTCTCCGTCCTTGTAGTCGAAGGTATATTTGTGGGACACGGCCGCCTGCAACAAATAGCCGGCGGTGGTGTGCAGCACACCCTTGGGTTTACCCGTAGAGCCGGATGTATAAAGAATAAACAGCGGATCTTCAGAATCCATCACCGCCGGTTCACAAACCTCATCCACTGTCTGGATCGCCTCGTGATACCAGATATCCCTGTCAGGGTGCATATGCATATGCCCGCCAGTGCGCTCAACCACTATGCAAGTATGCACGCTGGGGCATTCACGCAGAGCCTGATCGGTATTTTCCTTGAGGGGATGGACACGACCACCGCGCACGCTTTCGTCGGCGGTAATCACTACCTGGCAATCGGAGTCGAGGATTCTGTCCCGCAGGGCGTCCGGCGAAAAACCGCCAAACACCACGGAATGGACGGCACCTATGCGGGCGCAGGCAAGCATGGCGTAGGCAGCCTCGGGAATCATCGGCATATAGATGCAAACCCTGTCGCCTTTTTTAACACCGCGCTGGCGCAACAGGTTACCCAGCAAGGACACCTGGCGATGGAGCTCGCGATAGCTGATATGCTTATCCTGGCCGGGCTCGTCGGCCTCCCAGATAAAGGCCGTCTGATCTCCGCGCGCGTCCAGGTGGCGATCGATACAATTGACACTGACATTCAACTTGCCGCCATCAAACCAGCGCGCCAGTCCGCGATCGAAATCCTGCTCGCAAACGGTTTGCCACTCTTTGTCCCAGAGCAGAAACTCCCGGGCTTGCTCAGCCCAGAACTGGTCTGGCTGCTCCACAGAAGATCGGTACATTTCTTCGTATTTTTGTTTGTTGATATATGCGGATTGCTGCCATTGCTCTGGCACAGGATGCAAAATTACTTGGCTCATAGAACTACCCCATCAAATTGTTTTTTACCAGAAAGCAGTCGGCTTTAGGCGCTCGCAGTGAGAAAAAGTCCGGTTTCAGCGATTTTGTTTGCAAATTTGCGATCAACAGTGGTTCTGTTTAGCAAAAATTTACACAAAAATAACCAGGTTCGACTTTTGCGCAGCACGACAGTCCTGAGTGCGACAGCCTTCTAGCAGCCTTTCACCTCTGCACAGGGAAGTGCAAAGGGATCAGTTTAGTTGCCCTGGCAGGAGGGGTAAAGAGATAAAAGTTTGTTGGCGCAGGAATAAGACTTTGTTATGAAGATGCCTGCGCCGCAGGACAGATCGCTCAGGAGGCGACCTGCATGGGAATGGTATTGGATGTGCGTTCGACGGTGTTGTCGGCGTGCAGATAGACAAGACGGGGCTTGTGCTTTGCCGCTTCTTTATCGTCAAACTGACCGTAGGTGGCAATAATAACCCTATCACCCATCTGGACTTTGCGGGCTGCCGCGCCGTTCATGGAATTGGTGCCGGAGCCGGGCTCGGCCTTGATAATGTAGGTGGTAAAGCGTTCGCCATTGTTGACGTTGTAAATATCAATCTGCTCAAATTCACGCATACCTGCCAATTCAAGGAGGTTGGAGTCAATGGCGCAGGAGCCGTCATACCAAAGTTCGGCCTGGGTCACAGAAGCCATGTGGAGCTTCGCTTTCAGCATGTTAGTGAGCATTTGATTCACCTCTAGTCAGGGAGAGAGAAAGGTTGTCAATGAGACGCGCACCTTCGGTGTACATGGCGCCGAGAATCGTAATCTCATCATCATCTACAGCCGCTGGCTCAAGGGACTTACTGTTACAGATCGACAAATAGTCGACTCGAAACCCCTTTTCGACAATGCGCTGCCTACCTTGTTCCTCAAGTTGAGTAAAATCCCGCTCTCCGTTGCGGACAGACTCCACCATCCATTGCAGTGTTTCGTAAAGAACACTGACCCTGGGTCGTTCGACGGCGCTAATATAGCCATTTCGCGAACTCATTGCCAGCCCGTCAGTCTCCCGATGAATGGGAGCTGCGGTAATTTTAATGTCCATACACAGGTCTTCGGTCATACGGCGAATAACCGCGAGCTGCTGATAATCCTTGATGCCAAAAATAGCTTCATCGGGCTGAACAATATTGAAAAGCTTGGTGACCACTGTAGTGACACCTTCGAAATGGCCGGGTCTGCTGGCGCCGCACAGAATATCCGTCATCGAGGAGCAGATCACTCGAGTCTGTGTATCGAGACCATTTGGGTACATCTCACTGTCCGCAGGATGAAATAAATAATCACAGCCCGCCGCAGTCAGCTTATCGACATCTTCACGAATGGTGCGAGGGTACCTGTCCCAGTCCTCATTGAGGCCAAACTGCAGGGCGTTGACAAAAATCGAACACACCACGATGTCGTTGTGCTCCCTCGCCGATCGCACCAGCTCAATGTGCGCGCCGTGAAGGTTGCCCATGGTCGGCACAAAACCAATGCGCAAACCTTCCTTTCGACATTTTTTAAGTTCTTCGCGCAACCCTTTAATTGTATGAAATATTTTCATATAAAATTCTCTACAAAGATAGGCTAATCAGCGTCGCCGAAGTAGTCTCTGGCAAGATTTTCAAAACGCGTATATTTGCCCAAAAATGCCAGCCTTGATGTGCCAATTGGGCCGTTTCTCTGCTTGCCAATAATCACCTCGGCAATGCCCTTGTCCTGAGTGTCCTCGTGATAAACCTCATCCCTGTAGATAAACAAAATCACATCCGCATCCTGCTCGATGGCGCCAGATTCCCGCAAATCCGAGTTCACAGGGCGTTTGTTGGGTCGCTGTTCCACATTCCTGCTGAGCTGAGAGAGCGCAATCACCGGGCAGGAAAACTCCCGAGCAATAAATTTCAGGTCTCTGGATATTTGGGAAATTTCCTGAACACGCCCCTCACCGGGAACGCTGGCAGACATCAATTGCAAATAATCGACCATTACCAGCGCAGGATTAGAAAGCACGTCCAGGTCATCAGGAGACAGTGCCCTATTTTTGTCGCGTAAAACTTCCTTGCGCTCCCTAATCAGCTGGCGGATGCGATTGCGCATTTCCAGAGGAGAGATTCCAGGAGTGTCGTCAATAAACAAAGGGCGGTCTTTCATCCGCGACACCGCATTGGTGAGTCGAGGCCAATCATCTTCGGAAAGATTGCCGGTGCGCATCAACGTCTGGTCAATTCGGCCTACCGACGACAGCATCCTCGTCATCAGTTGATTGGCGGGCATTTCAAGGCTGAACACCAGCACAGGCCTGTCCTGATTGAGCACTGCGTGCTCCACCATATTCATGGCAAACGAGGTTTTACCCATGGATGGACGGCCAGCCACAATCACCAAATCCGATTTCTGCCAGCCCGAGGTTTTTTCATCAAGATCGGCAAAACCGGTACTGAGGCCGGTGATATCGGCATCGTTTTGAAAAAGCTGATCAATGCGCTCAACCGCCTCTTTGAGCAGGTCATTGACCTGTTGGAAACCGCCTTTTTTCGGACGGTTTTCCATGATTTCGGTGAGCTTCTGCTCTGCCTCTGCCAGCAATCTGGCGCTGTCCCACCCCAGAGGTGTCAGACCTTTTTGAGCAATTTCCGTGGAGGCAACAATAAGCTGGCGAACAATGGAGCGCTCTAGAACAATCTGGGCATAAGCCGGCAGATTGGCCGCACTGGGCGTATTGGTGGCCAGTTCGACCAAATAGTCATCGCCGCCTATTTCAGCGAGATCACCATTTTCTTTGAGGGCTTCAGAAAGGGTAATAACATCGAAAGGCTTTTCTTCCGCCGCCAGTTTCTGCATGGTGCGAAAAATAAGCTGATGATCGGCGCTGTGAAAATCAGCGACTGCAACAACAGCGGCTACGGACTCGAACGACTCGTTAGCCAGCATAAGGCCACCGAGCACCGCCTGCTCCGCTTCCAGGGAATGGGGCAACTGGGCGTTTATAGCCAGGGTTTTCGGCATGTCATTCATAGCCATTGAACAGCCACTCAGAAGCAGAAACGGCACTGCCCAGCATAGGACAGTGCCGTAAAGGTAACAGCAATCGCTACTTACTCAGCGACAACAATAACCTTGATGGATTGAGTAACTTCGGCGTGGAACTGAATATCCACCTCGTACTCACCCACTTCCCGAAGTACGCCTTCGGGAAGTTTAACTTCACTTTTAGACACCTCAACGCCAGCGGCGCTGATAGCATCAGCAATGTCTCTGGTGCCGATAGAACCGAACAGCCTGCCACCCTCACCCGAATTGGCGGCGATAGTGACGGAACCAAGGGTTTCCAGCTTGGCCGCGCGGGCATCAGCCTCGGCCTTGCGCGCGGCAGAAGCCTTTTCAAGCTCGGCGCGACGCTGTTCAAATTCAGCAATATTCTCGGCTGTTGCAAAAATTGCCTTGCCTTGCGGAATCAGAAAATTACGGCCATAACCGGATTTAACTGCAACCTTGTCGCCAATTGCGCCAAGCTTGCCCACTTTTTCCAGCAGAATGACTTCCATTTTACTCACCTCTTTTAATATACCGCTCGCTGAAATCTGCGCAATCTAGCCGCGCGACCTCGCAAGTCGGTTGCGAAAATCCAAAAAGCTATCGAGGAATCCCACCGCGATTAGCACCATACTCAGAGGACTGAAAATAATCAGCCCCACATACATAACAACCAGCCAGACAGTCCCCAGCCCTAGTAACTTGACACTAAAGTGGGCAAAACTGATGCCAGACAGCAGCAATGGCATGCCCACCATACTGGCCCAGGTCATATAGTCCGCCGGCAGCAGATTACAGGCAACTACAGCCAACATCAGCGCCGAAGCGATAACCACATGAAAGCGCAGGCCGTGAAACTCCTGCTGAAACCCGCCCGGGTTATACAGCAGGGACTGCCACCACCGCGCCAGGAGCAGGCTGGCAATGACATTCAATCCTGTCAGCCAGGACAAAAAGCCCAGCACATAATTCATGTTAACCACTTCTATTCCGAGGCTGGTCGCAGTGACCGCCATCAGAATATAAAAAGGCGAAACCCCGGGTTCTGGCTGTCCGTCCAGGTTGAGCATCACCCGTTGAACATCGTCTATCACCTGAGCTGCTTCTGTTCCCAGCAGCAAACCCAGCATCAACAGGGCAGCCGCACAGCATACCAACACCGTCACCAAAGTGAGCTGCCAGGATACAGTTCCCTTGAGAACATCAGCGGCAACAAGCACAACCACCATGCCGACAATTGACGTCATTACCACCAGATGACTGGCAGAACTCAAAAACAATACCGCCAACAATGGCAGGCAGGCCCACAGCAATACCAGCAGGCCTTCACCAAGACCGCGCCTAAGGGTAACCAATCCCAGCGCAGCCGGGCTGACCATGGGAACCAGATTGCCCACCAGAGCAACCAACGAAGCCTGCATGCGCCCACGCATAATAAAATTGGCTAGAGCGCGCATAGGTTCGCCAAATCCAGAGTCAGAAACCCGGATTCAAAGCACTTACTGATGTCCGTCTGTATAGGGCAGCAGCGCCAGATAACGGGCTCTTTTGATGGCAGTGGCCAGTTCACGCTGATAACGGGCTTTGGTGCCGGTAATCCGACTGGGCACAATTTTGCCAGACTCTGAAACGTAACCTTTCAGGGTTTCCAGGTCCTTGTAATCGATTTTCGGGGCGTCTTCGGCAGAAAAACGACAAAATTTACGTCTGCGATTAAAACGTGGTTGCATCTTATTCTTCCTCTTCGTCTACTTCTTCAGAGTCTTCTTCGTAAGAAGTTTCCTCTACGGCTTCCTGGGCAGCCTTGGCTGCACGCTCGGCTTCACGGCGCTCACGGCTTTCTTTCTCGGCCCTGTCTGCACGCTCAGCCTTCATGATCAGGGTTTCCCCAGTTTCAGCTTCATCGCACTTAATAACAAGGTTGCGCAGAACCGCATCGTTGTAACGGAAGTTGGAAGAAAGCTCATCCAGCACGTCCTGACCGCACTCAATGTTCATCAGCACATAATGAGCTTTGTGAATTTTCTGGATGGGATAGGCGAGGTGGCGGCGCCCCCAGTCTTCAAGACGGTGGATTTTACCGCTGCCGGCTTCGACAATTTTGGAATAGCGGTCGATCATGCCCGGAACCTGCTCGCTCTGATCCGGGTGAACCATAAAGACAATTTCGTAATGACGCATTGTAGCTCCTTACGGGTTAAAGCTACCCATTTGGCCCATTGTGGACGACGGTGGTGTAGCAAGGAGAATCCAGACCCAAGGCCTGGGGCTTAAAGGCGCGCAATTTTAGGTGAAGATGGGCTATGATGCAAGCATTGCTTCAAAGTAACTTTGCACTTGCCAACAAAGGATTCACCATGCCTCGAATAACCAAACTTGTCACCATTGCTCTCGCCGCATTGACCCTGGCCGCCTGTGCCCCCAAAGTGGGAAGTAAAAAATGGTGTGAACAGATGAAAGAGCGCCCCAAAGGGGAGCTGACCATGAACGAAATCAGTGACTTCGCCAAACATTGCATTTTCCCCAAGGACGAATAAGGCCCCCGCGACAGCGCTAAACGAACGAAGGCAAAGCCGGGGGCAGACAAGCTATAGGTCGCCCCGCTCTTCCCGCTTTTTGCTCCTGCGCTCTTGAAGGCGCCCCCTTTTGTCCTGCATTTTTTGCCTTTGTTTTTGAAGTTGAATCCGCGCCCTTCGCGACAGGTTGCGGGCATGAATAAAGGTGGGGACATTGTATTGATTGCGGGAGAGAATAAAAACAATCAGCAACTCTTCAATTGCCACCCAGACATGAAAGGCAATCACAATACGGAACGGCAGCGCATAGCCCCACAACGTCAGCACAAAATATGCGGGAGCAATTAACAGCGCGGCAAGTTTTGCCGCCCAGGTATGAAATTTGGGCAAAACGCCAAACTTGAACAAGCCGGCCAGCATGGGCAGACAATAAAAGCCTATGCCCAACAGCAAAAACCAGATTTCAGACATGAAAAGCTGCGGCCACAACAGCCACAAACCAAGAATCATTGTGATATAGGTGAGCAAGTCCCCCCAGCTATCGAGCTTGACCCCCAAAGCACTTTCCTGGCGAAGCAATCTGGCGAGATAGCCGTCGAGGGCATCAGTTGCCAGACTGACAGCAAGAAGACCGAGAAAAAAATGATGCTGCCCCGTCGCCGCCAGCACCACCAGAACAGGCGCGAGCGCAATCCGGCAGGCACTGAGCAGATTGGGCAAAGTAAAAACCGTGGTCATCAGCCCGCCCCGCTCCCCCCGCAGCAGCAACAATTCCCTGCCGAGTTAACGACTGCGCCGCTGGCGAACAATTTCATAAAGGCACACGCCCGTTGCCACAGACACGTTCAGGCTGCTGACACTGCCCGCCATAGGCAGTTTTACCAACAGGTCGCACTGCTCTTTGGTAAGCCGGCGCATACCATCCCCCTCAGCACCCATCACCAGCGCCAGAGCGCCTTTAAGGTCGGCATCATAAATAGCCAGTGGCGCGTCGCCGTCGGTTCCCGCCACCCACACTCCTTTTTCCTGAATCTGGCGCAACAGGCGGGCAAGATTGGTAACCACAACAAAGGGCACTGTTTCAGCGGCGCCACAGGCAACTTTGCGAACCGTCGCCGTAATACCCACGGACTTGTCCTTGGGAGCAATCACGGCATCCACACCAACGGCGTCTGCGGTGCGCAGACAGGCGCCGAGGTTATGGGGGTCGGTAATGCCGTCCAGCACCAGCAACAGCGGCGGGTGATCGAGATTGTCGAGAAGGTTAAAGAGAAAATGCTCGTCGCGGACTTCCCCCTGGGAACATAGCGCGACAATTCCCTGATGATTGCCCGGCGCCAGGGCTTCCAGCTCTTCCCGCGACGCAATGGCAACCGGAATTTCAAGCTGTTCCGCGAGGGCGCGAACCTTATTGAGGCGCTGATCCTGACGCCCCCGCTGCACTCGAATCTCGCTGACCCGCTCAGAATCTGTTTTCAGCAATGCCAACACGGAGTGCAGACCATAAATCCACTCTTGACCGGCTGAAGCCTCTTTGTGTTTTGCCATGAACTATCAGCGCCTTCTTCGTCTGGGTTTTTTTTCCGCGCTCGGGGCGGATGGGGGCGGCGATTTTACCTTGGTTTTAGCATTATTGGCGGATTTCCCAGAAGCCGATGTGCTTTTTTTGCCTTTGGCCACAGCTGATTTTTTAGGGGGCGCCCCAGCGATAGCGCGAATGGGATTATCCTCAAACGCACCGCTCTTAACGCTA
>JBFXIU010000035.1:0-20934 GCA_050175615.1 Porticoccaceae bacterium
GCCCATTACACCTACGCCAGGGTTCCCGTCGGCAACTGGATTAGCGAAATTTTAGAATTACAGCGCAACCATTACGACCGCTTTGCCCATGTGATTCAGGGTTTTGTACCCGCCATTTTGGCGCGGGAAATTCTTATTCGCCATCTGGTGGTTCGCTCGTCCCGGTGGTTGTTTTTTCTGGTGTGCTGCTTCTGTCTGGCATTCAGCGCAGTCTACGAAATTATTGAATGGCAGTCCGCCGTTTGGGGTGGCGATGGTTCTCTGGATTTTCTCGGTGTTCAGGGCGACGTCTGGGACGCCCAATGGGATATGAGCCTGGCGCTGCTGGGGGCGATAGTGGCGCAATGGTTACTGGCGGGACTTCATCAGCACCAGCTGGCTGAAATTACCCACCGCGTCAGCAATTGAGGGTTTTTCCTTAGGGGCCGTTGAGTATTACTCTGGTGGCCAGCTGAATTTCACGCAAAAAGCCGATTAAAGCACTGATCAAGAACAGCATCGCCAGCACAAAGAGTGCGACCACCATCAAGCCACTGTTCCACTCGGCTACAGCGCTGACAAACAAAGTCGCAATAACAAGACACACCAGCAAAGCACTGGTGGTGGCAAAAGCAATCGCCCAATGCACCACCCTTCCCCTTCGCACTAATACCGCCAGCTCTCGATCAATGCCCTGGCGGCGTTCGTCGCTTGCGGCCTCCAGGCGCCCATGCAAAGCCCGGCTGCGATCCACTATGCGCGACAGCCGATTGGCAAGTACATTAAGAATAGCCCCCACCCCTGCCAATAAAAATACCGGAGCTACCGCTTGCTGTATTGCATGGGTAATCGCCACTACGGCAATATCTGCCACCATCATCTGCCACCAACGCTACTATTAATCTGACACTAAAATTTGCGGAATTTGCCAACCGGGGCAGCCTGAGCCAGCCCAAACCGATCAAATTTTGACATACACAGCGTCGCCGTCACATTCCACCGGAAACGTTTGCACCGACTGCGGCGCTTTGCCAAAAGCCATCAATTTCCGCATCCACAGCGGTAACGGGATACCAAAAAACGTGGTGACCCAGGCCACATTGTTGCCGCTCAACAAGTCAAAGGTGGAGCCATGAAATGGGCAGGTCACCGCGCCATCGCAGATCTTTCCTCGCGACAGCGGCAAACCCAAATGGGGGCAACGGTTCTCGATCGCCGCAATTTGACCATTCACTCGAGTGAGCAACAGTTTTTTGTCCCCTGCCCGGCAAGATAAAAAGCGCCCCTCAGGAACCTCATCGATATTCGCTAGTTTTGTTTTGTTCATAAACGTCACCCTCCTATCGCGTATCTTTTTACCGAACTACCAACCTCATAATATCGCAGCAAAAAGGACAGTGTAAAAGGGGTTATGGCGAATATTGACCGTTGGCTGATTCTTTGGGTAGAGGGCGGTTGGTTAGAAAATCGATACGACCCTTTCGCTGCTTTCGCTGATTCCCGCCTGCGCGGGAATGGCCTTAAATACGAGGGACTAACGTTAATCAATGTCTCCCAGGTTTTCGTAACAAGCGGGCACAAAGCGCGGCGAGCATATCGCCAAAAATATCAGATCTCCCGCGCCCATATTGGTAATTCGCTGCCGGCACAGGGGTGGAATCAATACGCAATCCCCAGGCTTCACCGTCTGGGGAGGCAACTCGCCCACCTCAACAAGGCCGCACCCCTCAATAATGACATAGCGTTCCGCCGTATCTCTCAAACGGTGCCAGTTGGTACTAACTCCCGGCGCAACCCTGGCTTTGGCAATGGAAACATCCGGATCACCGCTGTGATTGGACAATTCTTCAATGTAACAGCCTTCGGCGGCGAAATAGGTTTCTTTGCCAAGGCTGCTATTGATTTGAGCTTTTATATCAGCCTCCGCTTTTTATCAGGTTATGGATTTTTATGGTCAGAATCGGCAGCGCCAGCAACAAGGTGACGGTATTGGCGGCGATGATTGCCAGATTGTCCAGCACCAACCCATAGCCAAGCCAGCAGGCGACACCAAGGCTGAAAAGCAGATACATCCACAGGGAAATTTCATCTGTCTTGCGGGTTCGCAGGGTCAAAATGGCCTGGGGCAAGAAGGAAACGGTGGTTAGAAATGCTGCAAGATAGCCGATGGTATCGCCCATGTTAGTGGTTAGTTCTCGTTTGTGTATTGGTTATTTCTTGTTTTTCATTGCCTGTTGCAATAAAGCGCCCATACTGCCCAGGGGTGCGCCTTTTGGCGCTGGTGCCTTACCGCTGAAACTACGCTGCTCGGTATTAGGCTTGCCGTTGGGTTTGTTAGCGGGGCGCTGCTGGCGCGGTGCGCTCTGTTTTCCCTCCTGCCCCGGCTCGTCGCCCATGCGCATACTGAGGGCGATACGGTTGCGAGCCACTTCCACTTCCATGACTTTGACTTTGACAATATCCCCGGCTTTAACCACGTCGCGGGGGTCTTTGATAAATTTCTCCGCCAGCGCCGAGATATGCACCAAACCGTCCTGGTGGACACCAATATCGACAAAGGCGCCAAAGTTGGTGACATTGGTGACAGTGCCTTCCAGCACCATGCCCGGCTCCAGATCCTTAATGGTTTCAACGCCGTCCATAAAGGTGGCGGTCTTGAATTCGGGGCGGGGATCGCGACCGGGCTTTTCCAGCTCGGCAATAATATCCACCACCGTGGGCAAACCAAAGCGCTCGTCGGTGTATTTGGCGGGATTCAGCTTGCTGACCACCGCGCGGTCGTTAAGGAGTTTTGACACGGGAAAGCCGGTGTCGGCAACAATTTTTTCCACCACGGAATAGGATTCCGGGTGCACGGCGGAGGCATCCAGGGGATTGTCGCCATCGCGAATACGGAGGAACCCCGCCGCCTGCTCAAAGGTTTTTTCGCCGAGGCGGGGAACATCCTTGAGTTCGCTGCGCTTTTTAAAGCCGCCGCGGCTATCGCGCAGGGCGACAATATTGTCGGCAATGGTCTGGTTGAGGCCGGAGACCCGCCGCAACAGGGATGCCGATGCGGTGTTCACTTCCACGCCGACACTGTTAACGCAGTCTTCGATGACCGCATCGAGACTGCGCGCCAGCTGGGTTTGACTGACGTCGTGCTGATACTGGCCGACGCCAATGGATTTGGGATCGATCTTAACCAATTCCGCCAGGGGATCCTGCAAACGGCGACCGATGGAAACAGCGCCGCGAATGGTCACATCCAGATCCGGCATTTCCCGCGCGGCATCTGCGGAAGCGGAATAAATGGACGCCCCGGATTCATTGACCATCACTTTCTGCAGCTTCAGTTCCGGGTGGCGCTTGATCAGATCCCCCGCCAGTTTGTCGGTTTCCCGCGATGCAGTGCCATTGCCAATGGCAATCAGTTCAATCTGATATTTTCCTGCGAGCGCCGCTAACTGGGCGATTGATTGATCCCACTGGTGCTTGGGCGCATGGGGGTAAATGGCGCCGTGATCCACCACCTTGCCGGTATTGTCGATCACCGCCACTTTGACGCCGGTGCGAATGCCGGGGTCGAGGGCAATGGTTGCCCGCTGTCCAGCGGGTGCGGCGAGAAGCAAATCCTTGAGGTTGGCGGCAAAGACATCGATGGCGTCCTGCTCGGCGCGCTCGCGCAAATCCCCCAGTAATTCGGTTTCCAGATGAAGTTGCAGTTTGATGCGCCAGGTCCAGCGCACCACCTCTTTGAGCCAGACATCACCAGGGCGACCTTGGTCGCTAATGGCAAAGGCGCTGGCAATCATGGTTTCGCAGGGATGGCCGACAGCGCCCTCTTCCTGCTCCACGTCCACTTTTAAGGACAGAAAGCCTTCGCGGCGACCGCGAAACATGGCCAGGGCGCGGTGGGACGGCACTTTTCCCAGCGGCTCTTTGTGGTCGAAATAATCGCGGAATTTTTCCCCTTCGCTTTCCTTGCCACTGACAACAGTGGCGAACAACAGGCCGTGCTCATTAAGATAACCTCTTGTTTTGGCAAGCAGGTCGGCGTTTTCGGCAAAGCGTTCCATCAAAATATATTTGGCGCCATCGAGAACTGCCTTGGTATCGGCAAAGCCCAGCTCTTCGTTGAGATATTTTTTTGCCTCGTCATCAGGCGCCAGGCTTGGGTTTTCCAGCAGCGCCACAGCCAGTGGCTCGATACCGGCTTCTATGGCGATTTGACCTTTGGTGCGGCGCTTGGGTTTGTAGGGCAAATACAGATCTTCAAGGCGGGTTTTGGTGTCGGCGCTGACAATGGCATTTTTGAGTTCGGGGCTGAGTTTGCCCTGCTCGTCGATACTTTTGAGAATGGCTTCGCGGCGGTCTTCGAGATCGCGCAGGTAAATCAGGCGCTCGCTGAGATCGCGCAACTGGGTGTCGTCGAGGGAGCCGGTGATCTCCTTGCGGTAGCGGGCGATAAAGGGCACGGTGGCGCCACTATCAAGAAGTTCAACGGTGGCAACCACCTGTTTTTCGGCGATGGCGAGCTCTTCGGCGATGCGTTGGAAAATAGACTTCATGGACAACTGATCCTGGACAATAACAAGAGAATAACAACAGGGGCGGGATTATGGCGCAGGCTAACCCTCCATAACAGCCCCATTGTACAGAAAAGCCGGTTTCACTCCTTTCAGGCCTGCTACACTCAAGCAAGAGATTTTCAGGAGCAGGACAATGGCAGCTTTCCGTGAAGAAAAAGACAGCCTGGGCACAGTTCAGGTGCCAGAAAATGCCCTTTACAAAGCGCAAACCCAGCGGGCGGTGGATAATTTTCCCATCAGCGGCCTGGTGATGCCAACAGGGTTTATCAAGGCCGTGGTGATGATCAAACGGGCAGCGGCGGCGGTGAACGCTGAACTGGGTCTGCTCGATGCCGATATTGCCAATGCCATTTGCCATGCCGCCGACAGTCTTAATCAAGACCACTATCGCCACCAATTTCCCGTGGATGTCTTTCAGACCGGCTCCGGCACCAGCACCAATATGAACGTTAACGAAGTGCTGGCCACAATGGCGTCGCAACAACTGGCGAGCACAGGTGTCGAGGTCAGCGCCAATGACCATATCAACAGGGGGCAGAGCAGCAACGATGTTATTCCCACGGCAATTCAGCTTTCCGCCGCACTCGCCCTGCACAACCAGCTGCTACCGGCGCTGCAACATCTGGCGACGACCATCGAGCACAAAGCAGCGCGCCACACTGAGATTGTCAAAACCGGTCGCACCCATTTGATGGATGCCATGCCCCTGACACTGGCGCAGGAACTCTCCGGCTGGGCTTTTCAGATACGCCAGGGTATTTCCCGCCTAGAGTCCAGCCTGCCGCGACTTTATGCCCTGCCCCAGGGCGGAACTGCTGTTGGCACCGGCATTAATGCCCATCCGGAGTTTGGTGACAGAATCGCCGCCGTGCTGACAGGAGCTACAGGACTGCCCTTTGTCAAAAGCGGGAATTTTTTTGCCGGCCTCAGCTCCCAGGACACCGCCGTAGAGCTGTCCGGCCAACTGCGCACCCTGGCTGTCAGCCTGATGAAAATCAGCAACGATTTGCGCTGGATGAACAGCGGCCCGCTGGCGGGTCTTGGCGAGATTGAACTCGAAGCGCTGCAACCGGGAAGCAGCATCATGCCCGGCAAGGTCAACCCGGTGATTCCCGAAGCGGTGGCCATGGTGGCGGCTCAGGTGATGGGCAATGACGCCACCATCGCCATTGCCGGGCAGTCGGGCAATTTTCAGCTCAACGTGATGCTGCCGGTGATTGCCTATAACCTTTTGCAAAGTATTGAATTATTGGCCAACGGCGCGCGACTGCTGGCGGACAACGCCATCGCCACTTTTAAGGTTCACCAGAAAAACCTCGACAAAGCCCTGGCGCTGAATCCGATACTGGTCACCGCCTTGAACCCGATTATCGGTTATTCAAAGGCGGCAGAAATCGCCAAGGCCGCCTATCAACAGCAACGCCCCATTGTCGATGTTGCTGCAGAGATGTGTGATTTAAGCAGGAGCGAGCTGGAGAAACTGTTAAATCCCGCCAACCTGACCTGAAAAACTGCACTCAAACCAGCGGAGCCTCGGCATCGGCAGCAGCTGTCACTTTTTTACGAAAAACGAATCACAGTAGTTTTGGGACTCTTCGAGATTTAAGGTGCCTTCGTAGATAGCGCGGCCGGTGATGGCGCCGAGAATACCCTGGTCGGCAACGGCGCAAAGGGCTTTGATGTCATCAAGATTGGTGATGCCGCCGGAGGCGATTACCGGAATGGATGACGCTCGCGCCATGGCGACAGTGGCGTCCACATTGACGCCCTGCATCATGCCGTCGCGGTCGATATCGGTGTAAACAATGGCGGTTACACCATCGGTCTCAAACTTTTTCGCCAGCTCTGTGGCTTTTATTTCCGACACTTCCGCCCAGCCGTCAGTGGCCACCAGGCCATTTTTGGCGTCGAGGCCGACAATGATGTGGCCGCGAAAATGAAGGCAGGCTTCTTCGACAAATACCGGATTTTTAACCGCCGCAGTGCCCAGAATGACATAGTTGACACCGGCTTCCAGGTAGGACTCTATGGTCGCCATGGTGCGAATGCCGCCACCAATTTGAATAGGCAACTCGGGAAATTCGTGGGCGATTGCCCGCACCACATGGCCGTTGACCGGTTCACCGGCAAAAGCACCGTTAAGATCCACCAGGTGAAGACGGCGGGCGCCCTTCTCCACCCACTGGCGCGCCATGTCTACCGGGTTGGTTGAAAACACGGTGGAATCGTCCATGCGCCCTTGGCGCAGGCGAACACATTCACCGTCTTTAAGATCGATGGCAGGAATGATCAGCATAGGAAAACCTCGTTTATTCGCCGCGCCAGTTAACAAAATTCTTTAGTAATTGTAGACCAGCGGTGTGACTTTTTTCGGGATGAAACTGCACGGCAAAGAGATTGCCATGGGCGAGAGCCGCGCTGAAATCGTTGCCGTAATGGCAGGTGGCGGCGGTGATGTCAGAACCGGCATCGACGAAATAGCTGTGAACAAAATAAAAGCGCTCATCCTGATCGATGCCCCGCCACATGGGGTGATCCACAACCTGGTGAACCTGGTTCCAGCCCATGTGGGGAACCTTGATACGGCTGCCGTCATTGTCGATACGGTTGCGTTCAAAATGGCGAACTTCACCGGGAAAAATCCCCAGGCAATCGACACCGCCGTTCTCTTCGCTTCTGGTCATCAGCGCCTGCATGCCGACACAGATGCCGAACACCGGCTTTTCGTTGATGGCTTTTTTGACTGCCTGATCGAAACCGCCGTCGAGAATACTGGCCATGCAGTCGCGAATGGCGCCGACTCCGGGAAAGACCACTCGGTCGGCTTCGGCGATCTCGTTTTTATCGGAGGTCACCACAATTTCAGCCCTGGGGGCGACAGTTTCAAAGGCTTTTTGTACGGAGTGCAGGTTTCCCATGCCGTAGTCGATAACGGCAATGCGGATTCTAAAATCGGTCATTGACTAGAGACTTCCCTTGGTAGAAGGCATTACACCGGCCATGCGCGGATCGGGCTCCGCCGCCATTCTCAGGGCGCGGCCAAATGCCTTGAATATGGTTTCTATCTGGTGGTGCGCATTGGCGCCGCGAAGATTATCAATATGCAATGTGACACCCGCATGATTGACGAAACCCTGAAAGAACTCATAGGTCAGCTGAAGATCAAAAGTGCCGACGGTGGAGCTGGTGAAATCCACATGCATTTCGAGGCCGGGACGACCGGAAAAATCGATAACCACCCGCGACAGCGCCTCGTCGAGGGGCACATAGGCATGGCCGTAACGGCGAATACCCTTCCTGTCGCCAATGGCTTTGGCAACGGCCTGCCCCAGAGTGATGCCTATATCTTCTACGGTGTGGTGATCGTCGATATGGGTATCGCCATCGGCGTCAATATCGAGATCCATCAGGCCATGCCTGGCAATCTGATCGAGCATATGCTCAAGGAAAGGCACGCCGGTACGGAATTTTGCTGCGCCAGTGCCATCGAGATTTACCGATACGCTGATTTTGGTTTCCAGGGTATCTCTTTTGATAGCTGCGGTGCGCGCTGGGGTTGATGATGGGATCTGTGCAGACATGGGCAATGTACCTTTTCAAGCGAGGCGCCATTATACGGTGACAACGACCAGTCTTCCACAAAACAGAATCCTGGCGTAGACTTGCCCTGTTTTTGTAGCCACCGGCACCAAATGACAAGGCAGCGCAACCTATCCTTTATTGGAATACTGATCCTCACCACCGTGCTGTGGGGAACAGCGGTGTCTGCTCACCAGCATCTGGACTTGCAGCACCTGGAGCTCAAGCACGAACTCTGTGACATCTGTCTGCTTCCCCATGCCGCCAATACGGCGCCGGAAACTGTTCGACCCTCAGCATTTATCGCTTTTCAGGATTTCCTCCAAAACCGCGACAGCGCCCATGCGCCGCAGTTTATTCCCCCCTACCAGGGTAGAGCACCCCCGCGTAAATCTTCCTAAACATCTCTGAAAGTCAGATTGTCGGCAGTTGTGTGAAGCGCGTTTTATGCGCCTCCATGCTGTCTGAACGCTGCGTATGCGGCCATTTTTATATCTTCAGGAAGATATCATGAACAAATCCAAATACCGGGGGCTGGCGCTCCCGCTGCTGTTACTTGCCCCCACTGCGCTGGCAGACAGCATTCAGGAACTGATCATTACCGCCTCCCCCCACGACAAGCGCGCCGAGGAAATTCCCGGCGCCGTGACCGTCCTCGACCGTAAAACCCTGCAACGGGAAGTGAGCGCAACCCTGGGGGAAACCCTGCAAAACCAGCCGGGCATGCACTCCAGCTCCTTTGGCATCGGTGTCGGCCTGCCTATTATCCGCGGCATGGACGGCAACCGGGTTGAAGTGCTGAACAATGGCACCAGCGTGGCGGACGCTTCTGCGACAAGCCCTGACCATGCCGCCGGGGTAGAGCCGTTGCTCGCAGACCGCATTGAAATACTTCGCGGCCCCGCCACCCTCCGCTATGGTTCCGGCGCCATTGGCGGCGTTATCAACGTAATCGACAACAGTATTCACACCGAGGCTTTTGACGGCATCCACGGCGCCGGGGAAGTTCGCCACAACAGCAATAACGATGAAAACGCCTTTGTTGGCCGCCTCGATGGCGGAGCTGGCAGCTTGGCTTTTCACCTCGCCGGCGTGCTGCGCAAAAGCAATAATGTGGAAATTCCCGGGCTGGCCAACCGCAGTGTCGACGACCTCGTTGAAACCACGCGCGGCCACATTGCCAACAGCGACACCGAACTGGAATCCTGGGTATTTGGCCTCTCCCATGTCACTGACGACCTGGTGGCCGGGCTGAGTGTGGCGCACCTTGACAACCAATATGGTGTGCCGCCGGGCGCCCACGATCATGGTGGCCACAGCGATGACCACGATGAAGAGCACGAAGACCATGAAGACGACCATGACAGCCACGACGGCCATCAGGATCATACTGACGATGGCGAAGAGCACGAAGAATTTACCCGCATCCATATGGAGCAAAGGGTTTATCAGGGCAAACTGTTATTGCCAAGCCTTGATGGCCTCATCGAAAAGTTCAGCATTAACCTCAATCACACCGACTACAAGCACAGGGAAATTGAAGTCGAGGGTGGAGAGCGCAATACAGGAACAGTGTTTGATGTCAACAGCAGCGAAATTCGCACCGAAGCCACCCATGCGCCTTTGTCAGGCTGGATTGGCACTCTGGGACTCCAGCACAAACGCAGGGATTTTGACGCCATAGGCGCGGAAGCCTTCGTTCCCCAATCAGAGACTCACACTACCGGCCTCTATCTGATTGAAGAAGTCGCACTTGGCGGCGGCGATCTGGAGCTGGGGATACGCCACGACCGCCAAAGTATTTCCAGCATCGGCATTGAGGATATTGACCACAACAGTTTTAACGCCAGCGCCAGCTATCTCTACCCCCTGGCAGAAAACCAGCGTCTGGGACTGATCCTATCCCACACCGAGCGCGCGCCCGCAGCGGAAGAGCTGCTCGCCAACGGCGAACATATCGCCACCAGATCCTACGAAATCGGCGATCCCGGTCTCGACACAGAATCTGCCTGGAATCTGGAACTGACCTGGTCCAACAGCGGTCAACTGCCCGCCACTGTCAGCCTGTATCACCGCCGTTTCAGTGATTTTATCTATGCGCTGGATACAGGTTCGCGTTTCAGTCACGATCTTGAAGAAGAAGGCTTCAACAGCCTCGCCGCCTGCTCCTCAGATCTGGCGGACTTTGATGGCGATGCCGATGAATTTGCCGGTTCGCCGGAATGTTTTTCCTACATTCAACATGACGCCAAATTCACCGGCCTGGAAGCCGAAGTGACTCTGCCGATGACAGAGACCCATGCTCTGCGCCTTTGGGGTGATGCGGTGCGCGCCCGCTTTGACAACAACGGTGACGTACCCCGCATGCCCCCTGCCCGCCTGGGCGCCAACTGGGACTTTGCCAGCGGCTACTGGACCACCAGACTGAGCATTACCTACGCCTTCAAACAGGACAGGCCAGGGACAAACCAAACTGACACCGAAGACTACACCAGGGTGGACGCCTATGTTCGCTATGGCGTCAAGGCATGGTCTCTGTTTATTAAAGGCGCCAATCTCACCGATGAAGAAATTCGCAACTCCACCAGCTTCCTTCGGGATATAGCCCCAGAGCCGGGTCGCAGTATTGTCATTGGTGCAAACTACAGCTTCTGATCGCCAGCCACCACCTTTCAAGGCAACCCGGCAGACTGTCGGGTTGCCTTGTCAATTGTCGACCTCGCAAACAGGCGCTTATGCCGGCAATCGTAATATGGGCTACAATAAAAACCGCTTAAAACACTGGAAAGGATGCAGCCATGCCAGGATTCCTCAAATTCAGCGCCATTGCCGTTTTGATTGTTTTACTTATTCTCGGCGGCGTTGTCGCCTACCTGATGTTTGCCATTGATATCAACAGCTACAAGCCGCAAATCGAGCAGGCGGCGAAGGAGCAGGGAATCGAGCTGGATATTCAGGGGCAACTGGGCTGGTCGTTCTTTCCCACTATTGCCATCAGCGTTGGTGAAACCCATTTTCACAGCGCCCAATACGGTATAGAGCCATCCTCCATCGCAAACGCCAATCTGGCTCTCGGCTGGCGGCAACTGCTCCGCAAACAACTTGCTGTCAACGCATTGACCATTGATGGCGCCGATATTCACATCATCAGCCTGGATTCAGGCGCCGCAGTCGCTGCAGTGCCCGCCACAGGCTCGAAGCCCGCTGCCAGCCAGGACGGCGCTTTTTCGCTGGCGGTCGACCAGTTTGGGCTACACAACAGCAAAATTCGCTACGACAATACCCTTATCACCAACATTGACGCCAGCACTGAAGGCGTCGACCTTGAGGGTAGCCTGTTCACCCTCAGGGTCGGCTTCGACTACGATCAGGGGTCTGCTAAAGCGCCACTGCATCTAGGGCTTAGCGGTAATGCCGGGTTCAACCAGCGCCAGGGAGAGCTGACATTAGCGGACATGTCGATTGAGGTAAAAGGCGTCGCCCAAACGCCTATTGTGTTGATGCTGGCTGGAAAGCTGAATACCAACCTCTTGGAGGGCACCTTCGACTTGCTGACCATCGCTGTCGGCGACGCTCAGCTGTCCGGCTCCGCCGCGTTCAGCAATACGCCAAAATCCCTGTCGCTGGAGCTTTCGGGAACCGAAGTCAACCTGGACACACTGCTGCCGCCCGCAAACGAAACGGACAACAAAACTGATACCGCGACAACAGAGGCGGCACAGATACTGTCTCCCCTGTTTGCACCTCTGGCGCTGCTCGATGGCGGCACCGGCAAGATTAAGCTCTCCCTTGAATCCCTGATTTACGATGGCATTACCCTCACCGCACCGCAATTACTGGTGAGCGCCAGCGGCAACAGAATTCTGCTGGACACATTTTCCACGGGTATTTTTGGCGGCACCATCACCGCCAACGCCACCTTTACTGACAGTAAAACCCCCAAAATCAGCTTCACAAAACAGCTAAGGGACATCGACATTGCCGCCGCCATGGACAAACTGGCGAGCGATGTTGATATTGCCGGAACCCTGAACATGGGCATTGACGGCGCCACTTTCGGAAACTCCGTCGACGCGCTGATTACCAACACCCAGGCTGCCGGAATTCTTGAGATTAAAGACCCCATCCTGGCCACCCTGAACATCGAAAAAAGCTACTGCGAAGTGGCGGCTCTGGTGGAAAAAACGCCGGCGCGTGAACAGCCATGGCCTGCCGGCACCAGGCTCAACAATCTTGTCAGTGACTATCATATTGCCGACGGCAACCTGATTCTCGACAACTACAGCACCGGCATGGGCAACCTCAAACTTAGCGGCAACGGCACTATTGATCTTATAAATCGGGCATTTGATATCCGTGCGGTTACGCTGCTGGACGGGGATCGCACCAGTGACAGTGGCTGTGAAATCAAGAGCACCCGCGTGCGCAACAAGGAAATTCCTCTCATCTGTAAAGACAGTTTCGCCAACGCTGGCGCCGGCAGCTGCAAGCCCGACCCGGCCTTTGTCAAACAGCTGCTGCAAGATAAACTTTTGGACAAGCTTATCGACGATAAAGACGGCGAGGAAAGCGAAAAAAGCAAAGCCGTTAAAGGGCTTCTAAAAGGCATTTTTGGCAACTAAATGACTGTAAAAAACACAACTTTCGCCAACCGCCTGCTCACCTGGTTCGACAGTCACGGCCGCAAGGATTTGCCCTGGCAACAGGATATCAACCCCTACAGGGTGTGGCTGTCTGAGATTATGCTTCAGCAAACCCAGGTCAGCACGGTTATCCCCTATTTCCAGCGTTTCACAGCCAGTTACCCCGACATTGAAGCCTTGGCGGCGGCGCCTCTCGACGCTGTTCTCCATCTGTGGACCGGGCTTGGCTATTACGCCCGCGCCCGCAACCTCCATAAAACGGCGCAAATTATTGCCCGGCAACACCGGGGACAATTTCCGACAACAGTGGAAGCCCTGTGCGAACTTCCCGGCATAGGCCGCTCCACCGCAGGCGCCATTGTCAGCATCGCCCTCGGCAAACGCGCCGCAATTCTCGACGGCAATGTCAAACGGGTTCTCGCCCGCCACCGCGCCATTGGCGGCTGGCCTGGGCAAACGGCAGTTCACAGCCAGCTTTGGCAAATCGCCGAGCAATTCACTCCAAAAACCCGGTTTGGCCAGTACACCCAGGCAATTATGGATCTTGGCGCCACCCTGTGCACCAGAAGCAAACCCCAATGTAACCTCTGCCCTGTGCAGGCGGACTGTCTGGCAAAGCAGAAGCAAAGCCAGCATCTCTATCCCGGCAAAAAACCCCATAAAAGCCTGCCCGTCAGGCAAAGTTTGTGGCTACTGCTGGCGGACGACGCAGGGCAATGGCTGCTGGAAAACCGCCCGCCCACAGGACTCTGGGGCGGACTTTGGGCATTCCCGGAAGTGGATACTATTGAAGATATCGGCGAACGCTGTAAACAGCTTGGTTTCAAGGCAGCGCAAATACAGCCTCTCAACAGCCGCCGCCACACGTTCAGCCATTTTCACCTGGACTACACGCCGGTTGTCGTAAAAGGCAAACCCCAGCCACGCATCGCTGAATCGACAGCCGAACGCTGGCTGAATGCCGCCAGCCTGAAAGGCTATGGCACGCCAGCGCCAGTGAAGAGACTGCTGCAGGAGCTTCAGCGCCAGCCTGCCCAGCCACGAAGTTTATCCTGAGCAGGTTTTTTCATGCTGCCAGCTCCGTGAACAGTGTGCACCCAACTTGCAGCATGCCCCCCATACTCTTATGCTACCCGCCACCGTTTTAATCACTGGAGCCAAAATGACGCGCATCGTTCATTGCCGCAAACTCAAAGCCGACCTGCCCGGCCTGGTACAGCCACCCTTTCCAGGCCCCAAGGGCGAAGATATTTTCAACCATATTTCCCAGGATGCCTGGAGTCAGTGGCTCGAACACCAAACCATGCTCATCAACGAAAAACGCCTCAATATGATGGACATAAGCGCCCGCAACTATCTCGCGGAGCAGCGGGAGAAATTCCTCTCCGGCGACGATTACGACCAGGCAGAGGGTTATATTCCGCCATCAGAGTAACATTTATCGCTCTGAGGCTTGACGTCGCAAAGCTGGCAATGTTTAATACGCGCCTCTTGCCGAGGAGCTGATTTAAAGCTCCTCAACAAAGTAAGCCCAGGTAGCTCAGTCGGTAGAGCAGGGGATTGAAAATCCCCGTGTCGGTGGTTCGATTCCGCCCCTGGGCACCATCTCATAGTCCCATATAGTCCCATATAGTCCCATATAGTCCCATATAGTCCAACAAAATAGCCCAACAAAGTCTAAAAACCCCTACTTTTTAAGCACAAAAACCCTATAATCGTCCTAGACGCTCCAAAGACATCCGGCAGAAGCCGGGGTACATTGGGGGTACAGATTGGGGCACATCCTGGGCTGTGTTAGGCATGTATCCCCCAAATGGGGGATGATATGGCGCTAACAGACCCAAAAGTCCGGCAAGCCAAGGCTGAGCCTTGGCTTTTATGGATTGACATTTTTATTTACTTTTCTGTTTTATAATGCCAACACATTATATTTTTAGGTATAACTGCTGGCGAGAATTTTTTCCTGTAATGTATTAATTTCATTTTTGATTGGGTTTGCACACCCTTTAGGGGCTATACCATTCCACCCATTCCCAATCATAAATTCGTAGTGATCGCATTTCTTGGTGATCGGAATCCCATTCCTGAACTCGGTTATGCATACCACCTCAACAATATTCCACAAAATGGCTGCTTTGGTACTGAAAGCTCAAACTCATGCAGATTGGGACGACGGTCTTTGATAATTGAAACCCAGACTTTATAATTTTCCTCTACAGCTGATCCAGCCAGGTCATTTATACGAATATTTTTATTTATTCTTATAGACTTACTCTTTGTCGCACCACTGCTCAGCTTTCCAACATAATAGAAAAATATCAATAACGTTAAAATTCCTACAGCAACATATCCAAGCATGAGCCCGCTCCATTGACCCCATGTTTTTCCAATCAAAACAATACAGCACAAAAACTATGCTGCATTCAAAGGTTTTATCCGCGCAACATCATCTTTAAGTTCTTGGGCAGCCACCCAAAGATCAACCATTCTCTGAGCGTTCAGCCAAAACTCCGGGGGGTTGCCGAAAAGCCGGGCAAGCCTCAGCGCCATTTCTGGGCTTACTGCCCGGCGCTCCCGGAGCAATTCGTTGATAGACTGCCGGGATACCCCCAAGGCGCGAGCCAAGCCTGTAACAGTCAAGCCATAGTCAGGCAAAAAGTCCTCCCTCAGCATTTCACCAGGATGGGTAGGTTTACGTTGCATCTCACCAGTATTGAGAATTGTCATAGCATTTACCTCGTTCAATGGTAGTCGCAGACCTCGACATCAAAGGCATCCCCATCTTCAAATCTGAAACAAATACGCCACTGATCATTGATAGAAATTGCATGTTGGCCTGCCCGGTCATCCGTTAAGGCATGGAGTCGATTGCCAGGAGGCACTTTCAGGTCATCCAGAGATGTAGCTAAATTGACATATTCCAGCTTTCTGGAAGCCCTACCCCAAATATCAGGAGGAAACCGTTTTGACTTCCCCTTGAGATACAGCTCCTGGGTATGTTTGTCCGCGAATGTCTTAATCATAACAAAATGTAACTTGTCACGTGACAATTGTCAACGCGTATCGCTCTAAAGTCCTGCCAAGTATGATCAGGCACACTGACACACTATTTAGTATTTGAGCAAACGCCGTAACTAACTAATTTAATAGAAATTAAACTTCCTTTCATGCCCGGCTGAAAATCCCCGTGTCGGTGGTTCGATTCCGCCCCTGGGCACCATCTCCAGCCCCTAAGTACAAAATTGACCTCTATTAATCGGGAAAGGCTCCCATCTAACCCGGCTAATCATGAAGAGACCAGAGTTATCCGCTTGAAAGCTGGGGACTCTCTACAACCACCACAGTCATCTCGGCAAGGCGGCGGTATATGCGCCTGCGACGCACCAGAGGCCACCAGCGGTAAAGGAAAATTTCCATAGGCCGCCACATGGCCACCCAGCCGCCAACCATTAAACCTTCACTCAGCAGCGCGGCAAACCCACTGGCGGGGACATTGTTTTCCAGAATCCGGCCGATGCCCATGCAGAGGCCGAGAAATAAAAGACCAATCAGCAAACTGAGCCGCCCCTCCCGCATCAGCTGGCGCCGTTCATTCTGGCAAAACCTGGCGCGCTCACTGAAATAGTTGTGAATGGCCGCTTCGACGCGATTTTTTTCCTTGTCGTCAAGAGCCCTCACCAGAGTCAATTCAAGGCAGAAGTCTCCCTTGAGGGGATATTCAACGGCCCAGTCGAAAATAAACGCCTCAGCGTCGGCATCGAGATCCCTACCCACAAAAGGTGATGGATCCAGAGAATTGAACAACTGGTGCACGCTGTCCAAACGCAGGCGTATGACATGGGGTCTGTGATCAGGTTTTTTTGTTGTAATATTCATTGGTAACCTTATTCTCTGCCTGAAGCCTTAAAAAACTGGAAACAGCGGCTAACCCTTTGACCGACCTGGAAATCGTTGCCACTGATCCGGTTATTCTCAACAGGAAAACTTTACTGTAAACCGCTAGAAACTACAGTAAAATGTTGTTACTCCTGGCTACAAACGTAAAGCCCTCCCGATGAATGACTCATCTTCACTGCGCGAAATTCTGATAGATAAAACCATTGCCGCCATTGTCGTAGGAGGCCTTGAAAGTGTTTCGTTGCGAGCCGTGGTCAATGCCGCTGGCTGTTCTACAACCGCTATCTTTGGCCATTTTGGCAACAAATCTGGACTACTGCAGGCTTGTCTGGAACACGCATTTGAAGAGGATCTGTTGTTTCACAACAACTTCTCCCACCATACGCGAGGCCTCGCTCTCGACCACCAGAGTTTTGCAGCCCTGCTTGCGTCCTACATCGAATTGCGCGCCAAAACCAGAGCTGCGGCCTTCTGGTCTGAAGTGGTATTCAAGTCCCGGCAGTTCAGCGAAGACAAAGCAAGAAACAGCATTCGCCAATGGCACCAGATGCGGGTATCTTTTTGGCATTCCCGGCTTCAACAAAGCAGTTGCACCACTGACCTCGCCCCTGTGCTGGCGGCCTATACCGTTACAGAGGGGGCTTACGCACTGACACTCCACAAAAACCTCGAATATTTATTGCTGCTTCGCGAGGCCTGCACCGCCATAACCGCAAAAAGTTTTGGCGCCAGCAGCGAGCATATCAGCAGTCAGGTGTGGACGTGGCTGGAAAGTGGTTCACCCAGGTTTTCCATAGACGCGCCACAAACGCGCAACCCGCTGTGCGAACGCCTGCTCAATCAAGCGGCAAAACATATTGTTCTCCAGGGTGTGGACAGGGTCAATATCAATAAAATCGCCAAGGATGCCGGCACCTCAAGCGCCATGGTGCTATACCATTTTGGCACCATGGGATCCTTCATCAATGAAGCCATTTGGCGAGCGGTACTGCTGAAGATTCCGGAAGAAATGATTCCGGTAATCAAAAATGGCCATGGCTCGAAGCCACCCACATCCTGGCTAGACGTGGTTAAAGGATTGCTGAAAAAACCACTGGACAGCAAAAAAGAATACAATAACTTCTATCTTAAAGTAGCTAGAATCATCGGCCAGGCCGCCCTTCTGGCTCGCCACAACTCCGAGCTTGAACCTCTCATTGATCAACTTCGCATCAACGAGGGGGTTTCTGTCTATCATATCTTCAAAAATTTTTCCAAAGATGAGGGAACCCTGCCCAGATCCATCGCCGGGGTAATAGGTCTCTGGTTAAAGGGTCAGGTTATTATTGACGATATCCATGTTGACCAAAGTGGATCGGCAGCAGAGAGCGTAACCGATGTCATATCAACGCTAAAATTTTGATTTAAAACCACTACTGCCATTGCCATAGATGGACAATGCCCCTAAGATAATCGGCCTCACATAAGAGATATTAACCAACCCCATGAGTTTACTCATAGCCTTTGTTGTGCTTTCCATCGGCGTTTCTTTCATTTGCTCTATTCTTGAAGCCGCCCTGTTGTCCCTGACCCCCAGTTACATAGCCCAAATGCGGCTAGAAAACCAAAAACTTCACGACCAGCTGGCCAGTCTAAAAGACAGCATCGATCAACCGCTAGCCGCCATTCTCACCCTCAATACCGTAGCCCATACGGTTGGCGCCACAGGCGTCGGCGCCCAGGTAACCATTATCTTTGGCGACGGCTATTTGGGCATTGCCTCGGCAATTATGACTATTCTTATTCTGGTGCTATCCGAAATCGTGCCGAAAACCATTGGCGCCCGCTATTGGCAAATCCTCGCCCCTGTTCTGCCCCCCATTTTAAATGGAATGATTTTCACCCTTAAGCCGTTTATCTGGGTCTCCGACCAAATAATGAAGCTGTTTGGCGGCAATCCGCCAGAACATGATTTAAGGCAAGAAATTAAAGCACTGTCCATCCTTGGCCGTGAACTCAACAAGCTTGATGAGGATGAGCAAAGGGTTATCGCCAACATACTCGACTTGCACGAAATTCGAGTGCGGGACATCATGACGCCGAGAATAGTTTGTGAATATGTGGCTCCAGACACAGAAATTGTCGAATTTACCGAAAGGGCGAAGCAAAGCCAGTTTTCCCGCTATCCTGTCATTGATAAAAATGAAGCACCCCTGGGAATGTTGTTCCTTCGCGATATTATTACCGCTGAACAAGATCAAAGAATAGAAGCGATCATGAAGCCCGTTACCATAGTCAATGATCAGATCAATGCTGAAAACCTGATGAGTCAATTCATGAAGGAAAAGCAGCATATGTTTCTTGTTTATGACGAATACGGCAGCTGGCAGGGTTTAGTGACAATGGAAGATGTTCTTGAAACCATTATCGGCAAGGCAATTATGGATGAAACCGACGACATTCCCAATATGCGCCGCCATGCGAAACTGCGCTGGAAACATCGCCTCAAAAATCTTGAAGAAAAATAACTGAAAGAATAAATACCGTTTAGGGAAACCCTGATTAATTCTGTTTTCGTCACTCCCGAGTAGGCGGAAGCCCAAAAATCCATCGATTATAGATTCCCGCTGGCGCGGCAATGATATTTATCAGGGTTTCCTTGGGTTGATTGTCGAGCTGGCGACCTAGGCTCTTGTTAAGAATAAAATCGCCAGTGACAACAAGTTTTTCTCAATCTTCCCAATAATGAACAATGTCTATGGGCATGCCCAACTGTTTGAACACATGCACCTGATCTGAATGAACGGCTTCCCAAATAATTTTTTTGTCATCATTGTATATTTGGTATGACATACCGTTTGTTTCCAATGTTTTACCATTGGTCGGAATGCCAAAAAAACTTTGTGTATGGCTGGCTCGCCAGTTGAATTGCCACAGGCAGGTATTTCCTGAAACCTTGAAGTCCGCCACCTCAAACTCGTGAATACCCATGCCGTTGTCAGGATCTCGATTGGCAAAGACCTGAAACATGCGCTTGAGTTTTTCTTTGTCATTAACCACATGGTGTTCCAGAGGATAATCATGGAACTCAAATTCATCCGCATAAAATTTATCAACGGCGTCGTTATCAATAAAGGACTGTAATAAAGCGTCTAGCCACTGCTTGTTCATGGTACCTCCTGAGGTGAATTATTTAGCAGAATTGTTTTCCAATGATTTCAAATATCTTTCTCTGGCAATCAAGTAAACGGGAAAAGTAAAGCAAACGCCGAGATAAGAAACAGCGATCCAGAAAGCACCCCATTTTTTACCCAGACCTATTTTCACGCAATCCGAAAACACCCAAACGACAAAAACCATCCAGGCAGCAAAAATATCCACCGTCAGAAATTGTGCTCCCGGATGTCCTGTATTAAATGCATCAATAAACATCGCCAAAGGATTTGAAACATCCCCGCCTTCTTTCATCCACTGTATGCCATAACTCCAGGTAATCACCAGGGACACAATAGCAATTATCAAATAGTAAATATGTCTGACATTCATCGTCATAGTTTTATCTCTCGGTTATTGGTTAAAAGGTTATTGCTTGCACGAAGATGCATTGAAATTTTGCAATTTATAAAACATGTAGCCCGCGTTATCGCCAATATTGGCATCGCTGGACGTTCCCACATACAGGGAGCCGTCAATGACATTGAAATTTCTGAAACCATTATTGTGAGGATTCCCCATACCATTGCGGGTTATAACGGTTGGCGGATTTTCAGAATCTTCGAAAACAACCATATCACCACCGGCCACATAGCCCCGTCCTTGAATTATTTCAAAAATATCGTGTAACAAAAAATTATGATCTGGCCGGGAATATTTACTATGAAGTGCGTAGTCCTCAACCCCTCCTGAGTAATCAAATGTCCCCAAAAATAATCTGTCGCAAAAAACTGTGCTTGTCCATGTGTAGTTATTGGTCGCATACCCCAGACCCGCAGAACCAAACTTAGGCTTTAAGCCAAGCTTGTTCTTTTTCATGACCCAGGATTTTGTTGGCGCATCAAACACGGGTAAGTACTCGTTGCCATAGAGCATTTCGGTTGTTGTCTGATTGTTGTTGTCAATAGTCGTCTTGAAATAATGACCACTTCTGGCGAAGGTGGCATTCAGCAGCTGTTTTCGCGATTCAGGGTTATCTTCCAGGGCATCTTCCATTAAAAAATAGGCTCTGGTATAGGCTGTGCCCAGCTCCATGGTGCCCCAGTAAACATCGCCTTTGTAAATAGACAAGG
>JBFXIU010000036.1:0-20568 GCA_050175615.1 Porticoccaceae bacterium
ATTAGTGTTAACAGACCCTAACTTCGTGGGCGGTTCGATCTATTTGCTCAGCGGTAATTTCGTTGTTTCTCTTGTGGCGCATGAAATTAATGAATAGCAACCCCAGTAAACCGAGAACAATTGGCAAAACTACCCGTTCATCAACGACGTGTAAAAAATGCAAAATAATGGCCGTCAGGGCAGCAATAATGCCCGCAATTGCATCCCATTCCCAATTGAGCATTTTTTTGAGTTTCATTTGTCCCTTCACAGATAGTCAGGTTTAATAGTTGAAAAATCGATCGAGGCTTCATATTGCAGACATCAGGTGGACTCAGGCATTAATTCCCGTCGAATCCGTCCAATTGCGCCCATGGGGTTGAGACCCTTGGGGCACACCCATGAACAATTTCCTATGCTGCGGCACCGAAATAGACTGAAAGGATCTTGCAACGCATTGAGACGCTCCATCCTGGCCTGATCCCGGCTGTCGAGTAAAAACCGCAGCGATTGCAATAGAGCCGCCGGCCCTAAATACTTCTCAGGATTCCACCACCAGGATGGGCATTGCGAGGTGCAACAACCACAGAGAATGCACTCATACAGGCCATCGAGCTGCGCCCGTTGTTGCGGAGATTGCTGCCGTTCGATCGCTGGTGAAGGGTCGTGGGTGATAAGCCAGGGTTTTACCTGTTTATACTGCTCAAAGAAAAGCCTCTGATCGACGACAAGATCGCGAATTACTGGCATTCCCGGCAAAGGTCTGATAACGAGGCTGCGCGACTTGCCAACAGCCACGGCGACAGGTGTAATGCAAGCCAGACCATTCTTGCCATTGATGTTCATGCCATCTGAACCGCAAACCCCTTCCCGGCAGGAGCGCCGATACGCCAGGGTCGAATCTTGTTCCCGCAGGTACTCGAGGGCATCCAGAACCATGCGCTTGTTGAATGCATCAGGAAGTGATAGAGATTGCATATAGGGCGAGGTGTCGCATTCCGGATTGTATCTATATATTTGAACATTGATCATGGTTGCTCTTTCTTCCTTCGTCGCCAAGTAAACGCGCGCTGTGACAGGGTGAAAATTATTAGTAAATATCGATCATCTAATGTGACGGCCAGTTTTTGACATTCTATTGTATGGAAACGGTTTGCGGGTTCCGTGGGTTTTCGCCTGCATGCCATCAGTGTCAGCGCACCGGGCTACCCTGTAGGCGCCATTGAGAAACGCCGGACTAAAAAAACCCTCCCCACTTGATGCAGGGTGAACAGATTGCAGTAGTGGTACGACCGGCTGCCGTACCGCTACATGTGATGACTGAAACGCCCTGGCAATGCCTCGGACATAAGGCGACGAAATTCGTTGTTACTCATATGCACCAGGGTTTCGTGATCACCGCCTTCGAAGTAAATATCGTCCTGGTTCGCCAGAGTTTCGTCGTAACAGACCCGCAGTCCGTAGGCTTGCCCCAGAGGCGACAGGGCGCCGGCATCGCAGTCGGCGAAGAGCTGGTAGATTTCCTCTTCCGTTGCCAGGCCGAGGCGCTCGTGAAACTGATGGGATAAACCACTCAAATCCACTCGGCAGGTGCTGGGAACCACCACAACCCGGTACCCCGTATCCCCTTTGACGAGCACTGCTTTGGCCAATTGCTCGCCGGTGACATGGGCGCGCTGGGCAATGCGGCTTGCGGTGACTTCCCGGGGATGTTTGATTTCTTCAAAGTCCACGTCCCTGCTGTTGAGAAAGGCTTTCATTGTCATTGCCATAGCCATGATGACTGCTCCTTCCGGCCTGTAGCGCGGATGTTGATCGCTGAATTGACTATCAACCCATGTTCATTACTGTGGATGGCATGGGGTGCAACTGACACAGTAAGCATAGTCTCAATTGGCTGATTCGGCGAATAATAAACGGGTTCAAAATCTGTCTTCTGGGGTTGAAGGGGGGATTAGACTCTTATATCTTCACAGCGCCAGAGAAGGCATGGGACATATTGGCGGCCTTGGCGTGGTACATGGCCTGGTCAGTATTGTGCAGCAGGGTTTGGAGGTCGTCGCCATCGCTGCCGACAAGGCCTATGCCGATGCTGGCGCCTACACACACATCAGAGCCGGCATCCGTCGCGATGGGCGCACAGATGGCCTGGTGAAGTTTTGCGACAATGGGTTCAATATCACCTCGATTGCGAACATCCACCAGCAGCACGGCAAATTCATCGCCGCCAATGCGTGCTGCGAGATCGCTGCGCCGAACATGGTCGTGGATGCGAGCGGCAATGGTTTTAAGCACGCGGTCGCCGGATTGGTGCCCCTCGCTGTCGTTGATTTGCTTAAAACCGTCCAGGTCGATGATGAGTATGGCGTCCAGGCTGCCCATCAGCCGGTTGCGCTCTATCAGATGTTCCAGACGGTGCTCAAAGGTTTTGCGGTTGGCGATGCCTGTGAGGGGGTCGTGGGCGGAGGTAAACAACGCCCGATCCCGCTCCACCTGAAGCCTTGACAGCAGATGGTCGTGGTAAAAGGCAAAAAACCAGAGCACGGCAAGCATGCCGAGACTGGTGGCTACCACCGAGATCATATGGGCTGCCCGTACCACGGCAAGATCGAGCAGGGAAGGAAATCCGTCGGCAGCGAACAGGGTGCCCGTCAACCACAGAGTCAGTCCGACAAAAGCCCACAGGATGGCGGTTTTCATTCCAGCCATGATAAAGGTAAGGATGATGATCAGCGGCCAGAATGGCGTCAGGGGTGATTGGTGTATGCCGCCGGTTACCGAGAGTGCGCACAGCATTGCCAGGGTGGCGGCAAAGCCGTAGAGATTGCTGGCGAGCACAAATGAGCCTGTGCGCCGAAAAAGGAGCAGGGCGCCAAACATGAGCATGGCTGAGAGGGCTGTCAGCCATGTGACCATCTGGAACGATCCCAGTTGATTGCTGCGCTGAGCCAAAAACAGGGTTAGCAGAGTGCACATAAACCCCATCACTAAGGGTATGCAAATGAGAATTCTGGCTTTGTACAGCATCTCTCGATGCTCGTAATCAAAGAGATCGTCGGCAATAAAATGATCCACTGGCCGCCACCAGGGAATCTTTTTACCCGTTTTGACTTTTGAAAGGGTTTTCACCGGGCTTGTTACAGGAATTTTTCGATGTGGCTGCTGAGATGACTGGGGTAGGTCATGGTGGCAAAGCGCTTGATGCGCGTTGCGTCCCGGTTGACCAGGAATTTGGTGAAGTTCCATTTGATGGCTTTGCTGCCCAGGCATCCTCGCGCGGTCTCGCTGAGATATTGAAAGAGCGGGGAGGCGTTTTTACCTTTTACCTGAACTTTGGCAAACAAGGGAAAACTGACATTGTAAGTATTGACACAGAAGCGCTCTATTTCTTCCTCGTTGTCAAACTCCTGGTGCAGAAATTGGTCACAGGGGAATCCCATTACCACCAGGCCAGCGTCCCGGTATTTGCGGTATAGGCATTCCAGGCCCTTGTACTGCGGAGTAAAGCCGCATTTGCTCGCGGTATTAACGATCAGCAGAACTTTCCCTCTGTAGGTGTCCATCGGAATCAGTTCGCCATTCATGGATAGGCACGAAAATTGGTATAAAGACATCTATGCACGTCCTGGGCTCAGTCGTTTATTGGTTTTTACAAGATGTTGCAGGCAACCAGGTTGTGACTGATAAAGCATTACCCAGCAAGAGCATCCTTTTGCCTGCAAGCACATTGTTCCCCTGTGATGATTATTATCCGTAGGCGGCTGGCGTATCAGAGCGCCCCTTACGGAACGGCGGATAATAGCACAGGGGTTTTGTCTGTACAAAAAATGCACAAAAATCGACGCTGTACCGAAAAATACAGGGTTTATCGAACGTAGCCGATAATGGAAATAAAATGGCTGGCGGAACCCAGAAGTACAAACAGATGCCAGATACCGTGGGCGTGGCGCAGCCACTGTTTCTTGTCGCACAGATAGAAGATAATGCCAAGAGTATAGGCGATGCCGCCAATAGCCAGGCAAACAATACCAGGCGCAGCAATTGCCGCTCTCAAACTGGAAAAAAACAGCACGCAGAGCCAGCCCATCAGCAAATAGATGGCTATTTGCAAACTTTTAATGCGGCGCGGTATCAGTAGATCCAAAAGAAATCCCACTACTGCTAGACTCCAGATTCCCGCCAGTAATTTGGCGCCCTGGTCGCTCCACAGGGATACCATCAAGTAGGGTGTATAGGTACCGGCAATCAGCAGATAGATGGAAACATGATCCAGTTTTTGAAATATCGCTTTGAGTTTCGGCGAGCGCAGGCTGTGATAAAGGGTGGACATGGTGTAGAGCAACACCAGCGTTAGGCCGAAAATGCTGAAGCTAACCGCTGTGCGCCAGCTGCCCTCGCCAATGCCGACGGCGATTAGAGCGCCAAGGCCGATCAGCGCCAGAGCCGCGCCGACCAGGTGGGATATGCTGTTAAATTTTTCGCCGTAGTACATGGTTTCGAACTCGCCTGGCGGCGGCGCTTCCACGAAGTTCGAGTGGCAACGTTTCGCCGGGGTTTATAGAGTGACATTAAGATGGTTAAGGTTTAATGGTCAAACAAATAGTATGGTCTAAAAGGATGTTACTGTGATTAAACTGAAACTGGTAATTTTACTGGTTGTCGCCATTGCCATTCTGGGTCTGTATCACCTGTTCAAACCGCTGCCCAAGGGGCTTGGCTTTCAGGGCAGGGAAAGACCTCTGTATGATCCCCGCTTGCTGGTCGATCGCACTTCTGTGGATCAGGAGGGCAATAAACAGCTGGATCAGCAAATTTTTGCCGAGGTTTTTCACCTTATTGGCCAAGCGCAAAAACTCATCGTGGTGGATATGTTTCTGTTTAACGACAGCGGTTCAAACGGTGACAATTACCAGCCGTTGGCGCGCCAATTAACCGATGCTTTGATAGCGCGCAAGGAGGCGCTGAAAAATATTGTCATAGTGGTTATTACCGACCCCTTCAACAGCTTTTATGGCGGCGCCCATTCGCCGCATTTGCAGCAGTTGCGCGCTGCCGGCATTAAAGTGGTGGAAACAAGGCTGACCGCATTGCGCGACTCCAATCCCTTGTGGTCGGCACCCTGGCGGCTTTGCTGTCAGTGGCTGGGTAACTCTGCGCAAATGGGCTGGCTGCCTAATCCTGTCGGAGAAAACAAAGTCAGTTTGCGCAGTTATTTGAGCCTGCTGAATTTCAAAGCCAATCACCGCAAAACCCTGGTGGTGGATGAAGGCCAGGGTTTGCGCGGGCTGGTGACATCGGCCAATCCCCACGGTGGCAGCAGTCAGCACACCAATATCGGCCTCAGTTTTGGCGGCGGTGCGGCCTATGATCTTTTGCAGACGGAGATTGCTGTTGTAGCGATGTCTGGCGACGACGCCAATTTGCTGGCTGCGCTCACAGCGTTCCAGGACAATTATCAGGCAGGCTCGCCAGCCGGTCAGCTGCGAGGGCAGATTGTCACTGAATCCAGAATACGCGACGCCGCCCTGGATATGGTCGATGGCGCCCCCGCGGGCAGTGAGTTGGATCTGGCCATGTTCTATTTCTCCCACCGCGGGCTGGTTGAAGCCTTTATCCGCGCCCATCACCGCGGTGTTCGCCTGCGGGTATTACTGGATGCCAACAAGGACGCCTTTGGCCGCGAAAAAAACGGCATTCCCAATCGCCAGGTGGCTCTTGAATTCCATCGTCAAGGAATACCGGTGCGCTGGTGCAAAACGTCGGGAGAGCAGTGCCACAGCAAGTTGCTGATTCGTCGCGATAGCGACAACCACTGGCAGATATTGCTCGGTTCGGCCAATTTCACCCGCCGCAACCTCAATGATTTCAATCTGGAAACCAATATTCGTGTCTGGGGGCAGGGGACATCCGCACTGATCCGCGAAGCCACCGACTATGTGGCCAGCAGCTGGCCGGACGGTTCAACTGATGCCGCCGTACCCAGTCTTCCTTTTGACGCCTACGAGGACAGATCGACACTGCGCTACTGGCGCTATCGGATTATGGAGGCGACAGGGCTGTCGACCTTTTAGCAGCGCTTACAATTGGCCGAATGTTGTGGTGGCTGGCCTCTTCGGCGATGCAGGGCGTTACTCCCCGGCGAGGTTCGAGATTTTTAACGCTGTCGCTGTGGTTAAAAAGCCCACGCTGGCGCAGATAAAAACGCCCCAGGCAATATCCACAAACACCAGAATCACCGGCCAGTCCCGCAGGGTAGCCATATTGGTCAGGTCGTAGGTGGCGTAGGTGAAAAAACCATAGAGCGCCCCCCAGATTGCCGCCCGCCTGGGGGACTGGGCTTCGAGGCCGGCGCGCACCGAAAAAATCACAATACCTGCAATAAATAGCAGGTAGAACGCCAGCGCCGCAAACCAGTTGACAGGGCCGAGCAGATGGCCGATATGGCGTTCATAAAAATCACCGGACAGCCAGCCCAGCCAAACCATGTCAATGGCAAAAAAGATTGCCAGAGCGATGGGGTAAGTAATGAGCAAGCGGTGCAAAGCCATCAGTACAGTGCCTCCAGCAGGGGCAAAACGCCTTGGTGCTATTTGTGGGCTATGGGTTTGTCGGTAAACAGGTAATCCTTGAGTTCCTTGTCAAAGGTGGGATCCTTGCGGCGAATCCATTCCAGCACCATGGCGGCGTGTTCTTTTTCTTCATCCCGGTTGTGAATAAGAATGGCTTTGAGATCGGGATCCTTGCAGGCATCGACGCGCTGGTTGTACCAGTCGACGGCCTCGAGCTCCTCCATTAGCGAGACAATGGCCTTGTGCATGTCGCGGGTTTCATCGCTCAGTTCCGCGACGGGCTCGTGATAGCCTTCATTAGACATTACTGCTTCTCCTGGATAGGGTTTGAACAATAGACCAGCTGCACGATGTTATTGGCCCGGCCAAAACCGTCGCGGCAATGGCAATACCGGGTTGTATTGCCAGGAGACGACAGGACGAGCGAATAGTTTGCAGTTGATGTGATTATGGTCGTGTAATTTAAAGGAAAAGGCAATGAAAAATGGCCGACAGCCATGGTTGCGGCCGGGAATTTTTATATTCGCCAAGCAGCAAGCAAAAAGCCAGGGTTCACTTATCCTTTGTGATTACCCACCATAACACTGCTTAACCGCACCCCTGCCATTCTTGGCTATCGCCTGGTATTTTTTCCAGAAAGCGTTATCGATCTGCTGGAGGGATTTGCGGTTGTTGGGGTCGCGGTATCTGCTCAGGTGCCGGGGGCCGCCGTTGTAAACCGCATAGGTGGCGCGCGCCAGATTGTCGGGATTGCCGCTGATCAGGTGCTCTTTTTTCTTGATGGCGTAGTCCACCAGGTAGTGCACCAGAATTTCATTGCCGGCACGGGCGTTGTAGGCAATATTGTTGTGGAGGAGGGTGGGGTTGTAGATGCCCCGCCACACATGCTGGTTTACCTGCATCATGCCCACAGAGCCAGCGGATGACAGGATCGGCTGGACTTTGCCGCCTTTGTCAATGTATTGACGCCAGCAGGACTCCTGCCAGGCCGTGGCCATGAGCAGGGATTCATAAATGCGGTAAAACTGCACAGGAACCTTGCCTTTCTCCCGCTCGGCGCGGGTGATTTCATCAAATATTCGGTTAACGGTGTCAAGATAATCGTCCAGCTCCGTTTTGGTCGGTACCCAATCAGTGAGTTTTTTGATCAACCTGGGGTCGACATCGGCGGCCATCGCCCGGGGCACCAGCCACACAAAAGGGAGCAGTAACTCATCGCCCTCCGTTTCCAGGAGTTCTTCGAGTTTGTCTTCCAGAGTTTTGTCCGGGGATTTCTCCTGTTCCATTTCCGGATCAAAGCCCAGTAACTTGCGCAGTTCGGGATCGACCTCTGTGGTGTAGCTCAGGTCGGTATCTGTGACTGTTGGCAGTATCAGTCGCGCAAGGCTGCGAAAGGTGTCGCTGTCGAAGCGCAATCCCAGATGAGGTGCGGCGCTGTCCAGCGCCTGAAGGGCATCGGCCGCGGTGATAAACGTGGCGAATTGCAGGGCTTCGCCTCCGGGAATGGCGAGCTGGTTTTCCCGCAGCAGCGGCGCCAGCCGCTCCCAGGTTTTGGTAAACAGATCCCGCACCGGATCGCGGCTTTTGTCATCGCTGGACAGGGCTTCGTAGAGGTCGTAACGGGATTCCAGCAGCACTTCGCCTAAATGACGGGCGAGTTCGGGATCGGCGGGGGCGGCAACGGTTTTGATCATCCAGGTGGCAAAGCCATCCCAGGCCTGCCAGGCGGCGTTCCACTGGGCAAGCTCTTCCGCGTTGAGCGCGGCGCTGTCTTCGGGAAGCCAGTTTTGCGGCGCCTGGGGAACATCGAGCCCCAGGTTTATATTGAGTTTGCCGTTATTCGCGGTGACGCTTTGTAATCCCAGAATCGGTAGCGCGGGGACTGCGGCCGTTGCCGGTTCCATGGAGCCGGAAAGTAATTGCTGAAGGCTGCCAAGTGCCTGTCCCATGTTGATGGTTACCGCCGACAGTTGGGGGTGGATATAGGACTTAACCCAGCGCCACAGAACCTCGGGTATCTGACTGGCATTTTCCCCGCTGGCAATCACGTTGGAGTCCACAATCCTGAAGCCAATGGCCTGGCCGTTCTCGGTGACAAACACCTGTTGCAGGGTTTCGATATCCCCCTGCCAGCTTATGGGCACCAGACAGCGGCCACCCACAGGGGTTCCCATCTGGGCAGAAACACTGCTGCGTACGCCGATCAAGCCATCGGCGCCATCCTCTACTCTGGGGTTGGCCAGCGACAGGGTATTGCATCCGAGGCTGTCGGAATAAATCAGTACACTGCTGTTTTCGCCGACAAACAGTTGCTGCGCCAGCGCCTGGCGGACAATGCCGTAATCCAGGGCGACGGGCAGCGTCAGTTGCTCGGCCAAAGACAATCGGCAGCAGCACAACAGGCTCAATGCCAAAACTAATCTGGGCAGGTAACGCATGGTCATACGCTTGGGGATATCCGTTTAATGGATGCTGATGTGGGCGATAATGATGCGGTTAATTTTGCCAAAAGGGAACTGATGGCTGGTCGTTGGACGACCATAAGCCAGATGAAAATAGCCAGTGTCTGGCTTCTCGGTTCGACTGTAGCCGCTTGAGCGCTGGCAAAGCGCTTCGATGTCAATTCTGGAGGGCATCACAAATAGATGCCCGCTCCAGGGCCGAGGGGCAAATCAAAGCCAATCCATAGCGCCAGTAATAGCGACCAGGCGACCAGCAGGGCAATACTGTAAGGCAGCATAGTGGCGATAATGGTGCCGATGCCAACGTTCTTATCGTGTTTCTGGGCAAAGGCGACAACCACGCCAAAATAGGGCATCAGCGGGGTGATGATATTGGTGGTGCTGTCGCCTATACGGTAGGCCACCTGGGCGGCTTCCGGCGTAATCCCTGACAGCATCAACATAGGTACAAACACCGGCGCCAACAGCGCCCATTTTGCCGAGGAGCTGCCAATTAACAGGTTGATAAGCGCCGCAAAAAGCACAAAACAGACCAGCAGAGTAATGGTGCCGGGATTGATGGCCTGTAACAGTGCGGCGCCCTTGATGGCGCAGATAATGCCGAGCTGACTCCAGGCAAAATAATTGATGAACTGGGCGGCAAAAAACATCAGTACCAGATAACTGGCCATGGTTGCCATGCTGGACTCCATGCCTTCAACGGGTTGGGAGGCACCGGTGTAGTTGCCGCTCAAAAAGCCATAGAGGCAGCCGCAAATGCCAGCATAGACAGCGATAAGGGTGACAATGCCGGCGATAAACGGGGAGCTGAGAATGTCACCGTTGTGGGGATTGCGGAGAATGCCGTCTGCAGGTAACAGCCCCCACAGCAGTAAGAGGATAAAAACCAGCGTGAAAACGCCAACGGCCTTGAGGGCGCGCTTTTCTCTGGACGACAGCGGCTCGGGCACCAGGGCTGGGGTCTGGGTATCTTTCATCCTGGGCAGAATGATTTTTTCGGTTACCCAGGTGCCCACAGCGGCAACTAAAAAAGTGGAGGCGATAATGAAGTAGTAGTTGCCTGCGGCGGTGACGGCGTAACTGTTGTCCACCAAAGCGGCTGCCTCGGTGGAGAGTCCGGCGAGAATGGCGTCCAGCGGACCTATAAGGAGGTTGGCGCTGAAGCCGCCGGAGACGCCGGCAAACGCGGCGGCAATACCGGCGATGGGGCTGCGACCCACGGCGTGGAAGATGATGCCGGCCAGCGGAATTAGCACCACATAGCCGCTGTCGGCGGCGAGACTGGAGAGCGCTCCGGCAAGGACGATAATAAATGTGAGCAGCTTTTGCGGCGCCCGGAGAACAGTGGCTTTCAGTGCTGCGCCAATAAGACCGCTGTGCTCGGCAATACCTATGCCCATAATCGCGACAAGCACAGTGCCCACGGGGGCGAACTGGGTGAAATTGGTCACCGTGCGTTCAAGAACGAGATGAAGGCCTTCAACGCTGATCAGGTTGGTAACGACAATCCGCTCTCCGCTCACCGGGTGGACGGCATTGACTCCCCAGAACGCAAACAGTGCGGACAATAAGGGAATCAGTGCGCAGAGAAAAACAAACAGCAGGCTGGGGTGGGGCAGACGGTTGCCGAGGTGTTCAACGCGGCTGAGAAATCGTTCTGACAGGCTCATAGGGGGCGGCTTCTCGAAAGGCTGCGGTCAATTCTTGCGGTTTTCATTGTAAAGCACCCGGTTTTTCGATTGTCAAAATAGTGCTCAAGAATGAGGCGAATAACCGGAAAAGCGAGGCTGTCCCAGGGGATTTCCTCTTCCCGAAACAGGCGGGTCTCGAGAGATTCTGCCCCCGGTTGAAAATCCGGAGCTTTCAGGGTGGCGCGATAGAACATGTGCACTTGGCCGATGTGAGGGACATCGAACACACCGTAAAGCTCACCGAGATCCACCTTGGCGCAGGCCTCTTCCAGGGTTTCTCTCACCGCGCCTTCAGCGATGGTTTCGCCATTTTCGAGAAAGCCAGCAGGTAGGGTCCAATAGCCGCGGCGGGGTTCAATGGCGCGCTTGCAGAGAAGAATTCTGTCCTCGTGAACAGGGATGCAACCGGTGATAATTCTGGGGTTGTGATAGTGAATGGCGTTACAGGCGGGGCACATGTGGCGCTCCCGATTGTCCCCCGGCGGTATATTGAAAACCAACTCTTCGGCGCAGTGAGTGCAATATTTCATGACAATATTTTCATTTTCGACATGGGCGTTTGTTTCCTATTTAAGGGGGCTCTGATTGATGACATTCCCGTGGCGGCGGAAATCCATAATTGATTGTTTTCTATAGGCTGCCTGCGCGGGAGTGACGAAATAATAGAGTTAATCAGAGCCTCCTTGAAGGCTATAGTCTGGTCTATTCAAGGACTTAGTTTACAGCGGCCTTCCCTAAAATAGGCCTTTTATGCGAACTCTTTGGCATAATAAGGGCTATAAAGTCTTGAACGGCGTTTTTTGCGGAATTTTATCCGCAATTGCTGTCTGACAGTACAGTTTTAGCCAAAAGAGAAAAAGCGTTGTTAGATCTAATCAAAGATAAGTTGCAGCATCGGCCACCCTACTCCATACATCCTCTGGTCGATGGCACGCAGCGGGAAGCCGCAGTTCTGCTGGCGCTGACTCGCAGCGCCGATCCCCGTGTGGTTTTTATACGCCGCGCGGTACATCTCAACAGCCACCAGGGGCAGGTTGCTTTCCCCGGCGGTATGTGGGAGCCTGCCGATACCTGCCTGCTCGATACCGCACTGCGGGAGAGCGAAGAGGAAATCGCTCTGCCCAGATCCCAGGTGGAAGTGGTGGCGGCTCTTGAGCCCAAGGTGACTATCTTTTCCGTGCGCGTGTCCCCTTTTGTGGGCTTTATTCCCGAGGGGTTGCAGTTTGTCCCCGAACTCGCTGAGCTGGATGCGGTTTTTCAGGTGCCCTTGTCTTACCTGTTGGATGAAGAGAACTACACCAGAACCAAGCTGACCTCTGCGGGCAGCCTCTACGATGCCCCCTGCGTCTTGTTTGAAGGCTTTTGTATCTGGGGTTTTACGTTTCGAGTCCTGTTGGATTTTCTTGATGAAACCCTCGGTTTTCGTCCAGAACTGAACCCTGAAATCCATACGCTCAGAACTCGAGCGTAGAGCGATTTTTGACTCTTGGTGTTATGGTTGTAAAGGAAAAAAAGAATGGTTGCTGCTGAACCCCCTGCGCTGTCTCCCTGTATATCGGTATGTGCTCTCAATGACGAGGATATCTGTATTGGCTGTTTTCGCTCCGCCAGGGAAATCACCCAGTGGCGAACCCTGACCACCGTCGAGCGTCGTCAGGTGATCACTCTGGCGAAAGAGCGCAGCCGTCAAAATAATCCCTTTGCCTGATCAGGACTGTGGATATGTTCTGCCGAGTGTTTCCTGGGGCGCGGATGCAGGGGGGTCAGTGTTCATCGTCTTCATCGTTTGAATCCGGCGCCAGGCGCCAGGCCTTGAGATCGTGCACCCGCTTTTGCGACAGGGAGATGGTTTCAAACCTATAGTTGCCGAGCTGGAAACAGACATTGCCTTCCGGTATTTCCTCGAGGATTTCCACCACCAGGCCATTCAGGGTTTTGGGGCCACTGGTGGGCAGGTTCCAGCCGGTCACCTTGTTGATTTCGCGAATAGTGGCGCTGCAGCCAATGGTATAGCTGTCATCCTTCTTATTGATGCTAATGTCGTCGGTGCCATCAGACTGGGTGGTGGTAAAATCGCCAACAATTTCCTCGAGGATATCTTCCAGGGTAACCAGGCCCATCACCTCGCCATACTCGTCCACCACCAGAGCGATACGACGCTTGTTGGCCTGAAAGTTGACAAGTTGGACGTGGAGGGGAGTGCTTTCGGGAACAAAGTAGGGTTCCCTTGAAAAGCGTTTGATGGCTTCCTTGGTCAGCGACGTCGCCCCTTTGCGCAGCAGGCGGTTGACCCTGCGCATGTGGAGAATCCCTTCAACCTGATTGATGTCGCCGCAAAAAATTGGAACCCTGGTGTATTCCATATCGATGATCTGGTCGAGCAGGTTTTCCGGGTCATCCTCCAGGTTGAGGCCGACGATTTCGTGCCGAGGAACCATGATGTCGTTGACGGTGACCTTTTCAAGGTCGAGGATATTAATCAGCATCCCCTGGTGGTCGGATGGAATCTCTTCGCCGGTGGATTCGTCGACGACCGTGCGCAACTCTTCCTTGCTGAGGGCGTCGCCGGGGCGATCACTGGGGTTAACCCCGAACAGCTTTAACAGCCCGTTGGAAAAGTGGTTGACCAGCCACACCACGGGATAGAGTATTTTGAGTAAAGGTTTCAGCACCCAGCTGGCGGGAAAGGCGATGCGTTCGGGGTAAAGCGCCGCCAGGGTTTTGGGGGTGACTTCGGCAAAAATGAGCATGACAATGGTGAGCAGAACGCCGGCGACGAATTCGGAGCCGGGGCCGTAGAGTCGCAACGCGATCAGTGCGACAACAATGGCGGCAAAGTTGTTGGCCAGGTTGTTGCCGATAAGAATAACGCCGATAAGCCGATCAGGCCTGTTGAGCAGCTTGTTCACCCGGCGGGCGCTGCGGTGCTTTTTGGCGAGGTGTTTCAGCCGGTAGCGGTTGATGGACATCATTCCGGTTTCGGTGCCCGAGAAAAACGCTGAGCAGGTCAGTAACAGGGCTAGCAGGCCGAATAAAAGCCATATGGGCGTGTCGTCCAAAGAAAAAAGTGCCTCAGGTTGTATAGGGGGGTCTATGGTGGACAACTTTTGTATGGTTGGCAACCGATTACTGTGGCCGGTCGCTGCCTGATTATTCTCCCAGCTTGAGCTCGAATAGCTGTGGCCAACGCTTTCCCGTAACAAAAAGCCGCTGGTTGACGTCGTCATAGGCAATGCCGTTGAGATCAGCCGCCCGTTTCCAGTCTTTTCCCCGTCCTCGCAGAGGGGTTAAATCCAGCCTTCCGGTGACGTTGCCGGTGTTGGGGTCGATGCGCAGTATATGATCACTGCCGAGAACATTGGCAAAAAGCTGGCCGTTGATGAGAGCCAGTTCATTGAGATGTTTAACCCGGCGATGACCCTCCTTTACGATGATGCGGTGTTTTTCAGCAAAGCTGTCTCCATCGAGAACGCGCAGCACCGCTGAGCCGTCGCTGAGAATAAAATGTTGGCCATCGAAGACCAGTCCCCAGCCCTGGCCTTTATAGCTGAAGTGGCCGACTTCCCTGAGATCCTCGATGCGGTAGACAAATGCTCGACCTTCTTTCCATGTCAGCTGTACCAGTTTGTTGTTGCCCAGCGCCAGACCCTCGCCGAAATAGCGGCGCTGGAGTTGCCGTTGGGCAACGACGTTGCCGCTGCTGATGTCGACTTTGCGCAGGCTGGATTCGCCGTAGAGTCCTGTGCTCTCATAAAGAAAGCCGTTGTGGTACAGCAATCCCTGGGTGAAGGCGGAGCTGTCGTGGGGAAATTGGTTGAGCACCTGATAAGCGAGGCGCTGCTGCGCTATTCCTGAAGGCTGAAGACTGCAGGCGGTGCAAAACATCAGTGTCAGCAGTGGCAAGATTGCGGTTATTTTCATTGCCGTTGCAGTTGTGAACGTTTGCAATAAACCTGTTGGGGTTTCACGGGCGTTTGTTGTCAAATTCCAGAATGCTGGTTGATCAGTACTTCAATAACAAACTTGCTGCCCCAGTAGGCAAGAGCGAGAAGTATAAAACCCGCTATTGTCCAGCGAATGGCGGCGGTGCCGCGCCATCCCAGTTTTGCCCGGCCCCAGAGTAAAATCGCAAAAACCAGCCAGCCGATAATGGAGAAGAAGGTTTTGTGAACCAGGTGCTGGGCGAGGAGATTGTCGACAAACAAAAAGCCGGTAATCATGCCCAGGCTAAGGACAATAAAGCCTGCCCAGATTATTTCAAAGAGCAGGGTTTCCATGGTTTGCAAGGGAGGAAGGCTGTGCAGAAGGCCTCCAGGGTGGTGGTTTTTCAATTGTTTGTCCTGATAAGCCAGGAGGAGTGATTGCATGGCGGCGATAGTGAACAGGCTGTACGCCACCAGTGACAGGGTCACATGCAGGCCTATAGGCAGGGACAGGTGATCGGTGGCGACGATGGTGTAGCCAAAAAACAGGCTGGCCAGGAGCACGGCAGCGCTGGCGGGAAAGAGAAGAATAAACAGGCTGTGAAGGGGTTTTTTGAGGCTGCTCAGAATTACAATCAAATTGACGGTGAAAAGAATCAGCACACTGACCGGCCATAAAGAGAAGTTGATGCCCGCGGAGGTAATCAACATGCTGCCGGCAGCCCAGCCGTGAAACAACAGGCCGATGGCTCCTCCCGCCAATAGCCAGGTGGGCTTGCCGGAGCGATTGGGCTTGAAACGTTGCAGCAGATGGTACAGGGTGGCGCTGATATAAAGCGCAATGGCAACTACGGCGGGAATGTTGACGACCATGGTCTTCCAGGAGCTTGGGCAATTAACGAGAGTGCTCAGTTTGTCATAGATTTCGTTTCTGGCAAAGCAGCGCCGCTGCGGGCTTTGGGGTATAATCCCAGGCCTTTCATTCATTACTTCTGAAATACGGATTTATCTCACCATGGCGATGTTCGAATCCCTCAGTGACCGCCTTTCCCAGAGTCTGAAAAAGATTACCGGCAAGGCACAGCTTTCTGAAGACAATATTAAAGATTCCCTCAGGGAAGTGCGCATGGCGCTGCTGGAGGCGGATGTCGCCCTTCCGGTGGTCAAGGACTTTATCGACCATGTCCGCGCTCGCGCGGTGGGGCAGGAAGTCAATCGCAGCCTCAATCCCGGCCAGCAATTTCTCAAAATCGTCAAGCAGGAGCTGGAAGCCGTCATGGGTTCCGCCAGTGAAGGCTTGAATCTGGCCGCCCAGCCGCCGGCGGTTATTCTTATGGCGGGTTTGCAGGGCGCGGGTAAAACCACATCTGTTGCCAAACTCGCCCGCTATCTTAAAGAGCGCGACAAAAAGAAAGTCATGGTGGTCAGTGCCGATGTCTATCGTCCGGCGGCCATTAAACAGCTGGAAACACTGGCTGCGGATGTGGGTGCGCTGTTTTTTGCCAGCGATGCCGGTCAGAACCCGGTGGATATCGCCACGAATGCACTCTCGGCCGCGCGCAAGGCCTTTGCCGATGTGCTTATCGTGGATACCGCCGGACGCCTCCATATTGACGAGGCACTGATGGCTGAAATCAAGCAGCTCCACAGTGCGGTCAAGCCCGTGGAAACCCTGTTTGTTATCGATGCCATGATCGGCCAGGATGCCGTTAATACGGCCAAGGCCTTTAGCGATGCGCTGCCTCTGACCGGTGTTGTGCTCACCAAAGTGGATGGCGATGCCCGTGGCGGCGCCGCCCTGTCGGTTCGCCATGTTACCGGCAAGCCCATCAAATTTATGGGTATGGGTGAAAAAACCGACGCCCTTGAACCCTTTCATCCCGACAGAATCGCTTCGCGGATTCTCGGCATGGGGGACGTACTCTCCCTGATTGAAGAGGTTGAGCGCAAGGTCGATCACAAAAAGGCCGAGCAGCTCGCCAAAAAAGTCCAGAAAGGCAAAACCTTTGATCTTGAAGATCTCCGCGACCAGCTTCAGCAGATGCAGAATATGGGCGGCATGGCCTCCATGCTGGAAAAGCTGCCCGGCATGGGCAATGTGGCGCAGCTCGCCGAAAAGGCCAATATGACCTCCCAGTTCAAGCGCATGGAGGCCATTATCTGTTCAATGACCCCCAAGGAGCGCAAAAACCCTGACATCCTCAACGGCTCCCGCAAAAAGCGTATTACCCAGGGTTCCGGCACCTCCATTCAGGATCTCAATCGCCTGCTCAAGCAGCACAAGCAGATGGCGAAAATGATGAAGAAAATGAAGGGCAAAGGCATGGCCAATATGATGCGCGGCCTCGGTGGTATGGGTGGGGGTATGCCTCCAGGAGGCGGGTTGCCGCCCGGCGGTTTTCCGCGTTTCTAGGCTCCTGCCTTGGGCGTGGCAATTGCGCTGGTCAGGCCGTGCCTTTCGCTGGGTTAATAAAGGTTTTCTTGGCGCTTATTTTCGCGTAGAATGTCCCGCCTTTCCGGGCTGTACTGTTGTGATTGCGTTCTGTCCGGTTTAATCAGGTATTTTGGCCAGAGGACTTGCGGGTGTTCCGTCTATATCCTTGGTTGAAAACGTTTAAATTGTAGTTAATTTGAGAAGAGATTATCCATGGTAACCATTCGACTGGCTCGCGGCGGATCAAAAAAGCGTCCTTTTTATCACTTGACTGTTTCCGACAGCCGCAATGCCCGCGACAGCAGATTTATTGAGCGTCTGGGTTTTTTCAACCCCGTCGCCCGCGGCAATGATGAGCGTTTGCGCGTTGATCTGGATCGCGTCAACTACTGGCTTTCCCAGGGCGCCCAGCCCTCTGAGCGTGTTGCTCAGCTGATCAAGGAAGCAAGTCGCCAGACTACAGCGGCAGCTGCCTGATAACAGCGGTAGTGACAATTTGGGACGGTGGTAGCCCCCATGGCGTCTAGGGAAGGTGGTGATCTTCCTGAAAAGCTGGTGGTTGCGGGCAAAATTACCACAGTCCACGGTGTCAAGGGGTGGTTGAAGATTCACTCCTATACGGTGCCGGAAGACAATATTTTTGACTACCAGCCCTGGTGGATGGAATTTCACGACGGTTGGAAGAAGCTGGACATAGACCAGTTCAGGGCAGTGGATAAAGGCTTTATTGCCCATATTCGCGGCCTTGATGACCGTGAGCAGGCTCGGCTCTATTGCCAGCGCGATATACAGGTGTCGCCGGACAACTTTCCGGCCCCGGCTCCCGATGAAGTCTACTGGCACCAGCTTGAAGGGCTTCGCGTGATTTCCTGTTTCGGCGGTAACACTCAGATGCTCGGCCTGGTTGATGGCTTTATGGAAACCGGCGCCAACGACGTGATGATGGTCAAGCCCTGCGAAGGCAGTATCGACACCCAGGCGCGGCTGATTCCCTACGTTGATCAGTTTGTGCTCAATGTGGATTTAAAGGCCGGTGTTGTCAGTGTCGATTGGGATCCGGATTTTGAAAAGCTTTAGGTTGATTGATAGCAGGTCGGCTTTAGGCAAGTTATTTTAGAAAGCTCGCTGGATGATTGATGTCGAAGCTGCCAGGGCGGATTTTTTGATGAAAAGAATTGCACTGGTCACGCTCTTCCCGGAAATGTTTGCCGCCATTGGCGATTACGGCATTACCGGGCGGGCGCTGAGGCAGGGGCTTTGGGAAATGCACTGTTTTAATCCCAGGGATTACACCAGCGACAGGCATCAGACCGTGGATGCCCGCCCCTACGGAGGCGGCCCCGGTATGGTGATGATGATAGAACCCCTGCGTTCCGCCATTGCTGAGGCGCGCCACTGGGTTTGTGGAGTTGGTACGGAGGCTGGGGTAAAGGTGATTTACCTGTCTCCCCAGGGCAGAGTGTTTAACCAGCAGGGTGTCGATTATCTCGGCGACTACCTGGACAAAAGCCAGGGGCTGGTGCTGGTGGCCGGTCGCTACGAAGGCGTCGATGAACGCCTGATAGAGCTGGAAGTGGATGAAGAATGGTCGATTGGCGACTATGTGCTCAGCGGTGGCGAGCTGCCCGCCATGGTGATGATCGATGCCCTGGTAAGACAAATTCCGGGCGCCCTGGGGCATCAGGAGTCAGCCCGACAGGATTCCTTTGCTGAAGGCGATGGTGTTACAGGATTGCTTGACTGTCCTCATTACACCCGGCCTGAGGTTTACGAGGACAGAGCGGTGCCGGATGTACTCTTGTCCGGCAACCACGAAAACATACGCAAGTGGCGTTTGCGCCAGGCACTGAAAAGAACCTGGCAAAGACGCCCGGATTTACTGGCTGACTTGCAGGCAAAGGGGCAGTTAACCCCGGAGCAGCAGGCCATAGTGAACGAATTAACCGCGGGCGATTCCGAGGCTTAATTCAAATGCTGGCTGATGATAGTGACAAAAGGTGAAAGATGTCTTGCCGAAAGGCAGAATCTGACCCGATTGTCGCCATCCTCTCTGACCAGCGCTACTCGACAAGGTGGCGTGCCACCAAAGCGATTTACCATTAAATGAGGAGCGAAACATGAGCAACAAAAACCCGATTATTGCTGCCCTTGAAAAAGAGCAGATGCAGAAAGAAATTCCCGCCTTTGCCCCCGGTGATACCGTGGTGGTTCAGGTTAAGGTAAAGGAAGGCAACCGCGAGCGTCTTCAGGCTTTTGAAGGCGTTGTTCTCGGCAAGAAAAATCGCGGTCTCAACTCTGCGTTTACCGTGCGTAAAATTTCCAACGGTGTCGGCGTGGAGCGTACTTTCCAAACCTACAGCCCCTTGGTCGAGAGCATCAGCGTCAAGCGTCGCGGCGATGTTCGCCAGGCCAAGCTCTACTACCTGCGCGAGCTGTCTGGAAAGGCTGCCCGTATCAAGGAAAAACTCAACTGATCGCATTGCTGTCAGTGCTTCAAAAAGGCGATCTTCGGATCGCCTTTTTTCTTGCAATGACCTTTAAGTTTGTTACACCCCCGCAAGCTCTCGATTGCAGCCTGTACTGGTAGCAATTGCCCATGCAAGGGATAGCGTTGCAGGGTAGAATAGGGAACCGAAACCATTCCCCGGACTCAAACCCAGCTGAACCCCTGCTATTTTGAGGCAGCGGAATTTTTTTTACACAGAGACTCTCAATGACGTTAAGCCGCCGTATAAAACTGTTTATTTCGATTACCGCATCGCTGTTTGTTCTACCGACAATGGCAGCGCCTGTCACTGATGAAATCCGCGACGCCATCGCGATCAGTCTTGAACCTGTGTTGATGGGAGAATCCCCGAAAGCCATAGAGGCGACTCCCATGGCGGGCATCTATAAAGTCGACCTGGGGCAGGGACGGTTTCTCTATTCCAACGCCACCGGCAGCCATATGATTTCCGGCGAAATGTATGGGTTTTCCAATGAGGGCTTGATCAACCTCACCGAAATGGATCGAGGCGCCACCCGCAAAGCGCAGTTGGCCAACCTGGATATTAAAGAAGCCATTGTTTTTGCCCCCAAGGGCAAAGCCAAAGCAATACTCAATGTTTTCACCGATGTCGATTGCGGTTACTGCCGTCTGTTCCACAAAGAAGTGCCAGCACTCAATGCCAGCGGCGTTGAAGTGCGCTACTTCGCCTTCCCCCGCGGCGGAATGCAATCTCCCGGCGCCACCAAAATGATCAGCGCCTGGTGCGCCGATGACCGCCAAAAGGCAATCACTGAGCTTAAAAATGAAAAATCCATAGCGACAAACCTGTGCGCCGATAACCCGGTTGCCGACCAGTACCGCATGGGCAACGACTTTGGCGTTACCGGCACCCCATCCCTGGTGTTGATGGACGGAACCATGATTCCGGGATACAAGCCAGCCGCGGAGCTGATTGAGATACTGGGTGTTAATTAACGTGATCTTCTTGCGCCATTGACAGCTTAATGGCTCCCCATTAAGGT